>CAIWAJ010000805.1:0-1830 GCA_903910565.1 uncultured Rhodospirillales bacterium | reverse complement strand
GGGATGCGGTGCTGGACACCGCCGCCGCCATCGCCGCCGGCATTCCCGCATTCGACCTGCCCCGCCTTGCGGTGGCCGACCTGCACGGCTTCCTCGCTTTGCGCGAAACCACCCCAAGCCCCGAACTCCAGGCGCTCGCCGATGCCTGCGTCGCCGGCGCCGACCATCTGCGCGCGCCGCCCAGCGATGCCGAACTCGCCAAGCGCCGCCGCAACGGGCTGCCCCCGGCGCAGGACGCCAATCTGGTGCGCTGGGGCTACCCCTATGTGTTCGCCACCTGGTTCTTCCACATGACGCTGACGCGCCGGCTGAACGCCGAGGAACGCGCGGTCTATTACCCCGCCGCCTCCGCGCATTTCGCCCCGGCGCTCGCCCAGCCGCGCCGGGTGGTGGATCTCTGCCTGTTCACCCAGGCCGAAGGGGCCGATTTCCAACTCGCCGAGCGCATCCCCCTCACCGGTTAGGTCGCAGACACGCCAAAGCTCCGCCCGCGCGCCAAGCGCCCGGCCGGTTGTCACGCGACAGACAGGCAGAATCTACATCGGCCCTCCAGCGAAGGCGCCGCCGCTACCGGCATGGCGGCAGGCCGCATGCCATGGCCGCACGCGAACAACAGCCCCAGTACGCGCGCGATCGCGCGCCTTCCAGCATCGCGCGCGCAGCGCGCCACCTCCGCCGCCTTGCCGAGCGTGCGCGGGTCCTCCCAGAAGGCCGAATCGGCCAGGGCCGCGCGCACTTGCACCAGCCGCGCCAGCCGGCGCAGCCGTACCGCGTGATGGCGGTGCCCTGCCGGCGTTGCCTCCAGCCGCACGCGCAGCCACGCCTCGCGCGCCGCCAGCACCAAGCCCAGCATCGCCGCCACGCGCAGCACCAGCGCGCCCATGACGGGCCAGCGCAGCATGCTGTGCAGAAGGACGGAAAGGGGCGGATTCACGTGGGTTCTCCTGGTGACGGGTGAAAGACGCCCGGCTTATCGCCCATCCAGGATTATAAGTCAAGAACAAAAGTGGAAAAGAGTTATTTTTTCTTCCGCGCCGCCTCGCCGCCCAGCGCTGCCGTCAGCACCGCCAGCACATCAGCCACCCCCGCCTCGACCGGCCCGTCATTCATCACCGTCACCACGTCCAGCCCCTCGGGCAGCGGCACCGCCCGGGCCAGGCGCGCGGCGATATCCGCTTCGCTCTCCCGGCCGCGCGCGGCGAGGCGGCTTGCCAGCACCGCGATGGGCGCGGTGATCTCCAGCACCACGGTGGGAAAGCGCGAAGCCGCCTCACGCAGCACGCCGCGCGAGACATTGGCGATCGCCACCCCGCCAGAAGCAAGATGCGCCGCGACATCGGCTGGAATCCCGTAGCTCAACCCATGCGCCTCCCAGGCCAGCGCGTAGCCCCCGGCGGCGCGAATGCCAGCGAATTCGGCCGGGATCACCGCCCGATGGTCCTCGCCCCCGGCATCGGCAGGGCGGGTGATATCGCGCTGCACGAAGCGGAACCGCGCGTCCCCCTCCAGCCGCGCCCGCGCGGCCGCCATCAGCGTGTCCTTTCCCGCCCCCGAGGGCCCGACCACCAACACCAGCATTCCCGCCCCCCCGCCCCGGCCCCTTTGCCGGCTTGGCCGCTGCAAGCTAGACTTCCCGCAAATATCCAGGAAGCCGCCATGTTCACCACCCGCCCCGAAATCGCCGGCACTTTCGGCGTCGTCGCCACCACCCATTGGATCGCCTCGCAGGTCGGCATGGCGGTGCTGGAGCGCGGCGGCAACGCCTTCGACGCCGCCTGCGCCGCCGGCTTTACCCTGCAGGTCGCCGAACCCCACCTGAACGGCCCGGGC
>CAIWAJ010000804.1:0-7905 GCA_903910565.1 uncultured Rhodospirillales bacterium | reverse complement strand
GGTCTGGACCGTCTGGCTCCCGCTCGGCGAAGTCAGCATCGAGCAGGGGCCGCTGGTGGTGGTCGAGGGCTCCCATCGCTGGGAGGACGCGATCGGCCAGGTGCGCGGGTTTGACGTGGTGCGCGACACCACCCGCAAAGCCGATTTCGGCGCCGATGCCATCGCCGTGGCGCAGGCCCGCGGCACCCGCCTGCTGACGGCGGATTTCCGCGCCGGGGACCTCATCCTGTTCGGCATGTACACCTTGCACGGCAGCCTCGATCACCACGAAACCTCCGGCCGCGTGCGCGTCTCGTGTGACGTGCGCTGGCAATCCGCCGCCATGCCGCTCGACCCGCGCTATTTCGGCGCCAACCCCGGCGGCACCACCGGCGCCGGCTACGCCGAGCTCAACGGCGCCAAACCCCTCGACCAGCCCTGGCATGTCAGGTGATGCTGCCCCCGCACATGGGAGATCCGCGATGCTGAACGCCGCCATCGACACACTCTTCGCCCAATGGACCGGCCCGCAAAGCCCCGGTGCAGTTGTCGGCGTCACCCGCAACGGCGCCCTGATCCATGAGGGCGCCTACGGAATGGCCGATATCGCCCACGGCATCCCGCTCGACCGGCACTCCGTGATCCGCATCGGCTCGCAATCCAAGCAATTCACCGTGCTGCTCGCGTTGCTGCTTGAGGCCGAGGGCAAGCTCTCCATGGACGACGACGTCCATCGCTACGCCCCCTGGCTGCCGCCCTTCCCGCATAAGGTGACGCTGCATCACCTCGCCACCAACACCGGCGGCATGCGGGATTTCCTGGAAATCATGATCTGGAACGGCCTGCCGCTCGCGTCCGACTCCAGCCGCACCCTCTCGCGGCGCCTGCTGGCACGCCACGCCGAGGTGAACTACGTGCCCGGCAGCCAGATGCTCTACTCCAACACCGGCTTCTTCCTGCTCTCGGAAATCATCGAGGAAGTCTCGGGCCGCAGCTATAACGAGCTGCTCGCCCACTACATCACCGGCCGCCTCGGCATGCCCGACACCGTGCTGCAAGCGCGCGACGCCGAAATCCTGCCGCGGCTGGTCAATATGCACCTCAAGGGCAAGACCGGCTGGGAAACCGTGCGCTGGGGCTTCCCGCTCGGCGGCGAGGGCGGCATGGTCTCCACCCTCGTCGACATGCTGGCCTGGCAAGCCACGCTGGCGAACCCGCCTGCCGACTGGCAGCCGCTTCTCGCCCGGATGACCGCGCCCCTCCACTACACCAACGGCACCGAGACCATGTACCGCATGGGCCTCATCGTCGATCGCTACCGCGGCGCCCTCGGCATCGGCCATGGCGGCGGCGTGGCGGGCGGCAAGTCGGAATCCATCCGCTTCCCCGAGCACGGGCTGGGCGTGGTGATCCTCGGCAATCTCTCGGAAATGGCGCCCTTCTCGCTGTCCCGCCGCATCGCCGATATCGCGCTCGATGGCGCGCTCACTCCGCACCACCCGCCGGCGGGGGCGGCGGCGATGTGCGCGGCCGCTGGGGTCTATCGGGAAATCGGCAGCGGCGAAGTCTTCATCCTCACCGCGCAAAATGGCGCGCCGATCTTCCGTAGCCTCGGCAGCACCAGCGCCGGCGCCACCGTGATGGACGAGATCGCCCCCGGCACCTTCATGCCGGAGCGGCCGACCGCGCATCTCGAACTCACACCGGCCGCCGATGGCACGCTCTCCGCGGTGTTCTGCGGCGCGCCGACCCGCTACCGCAAGGTGGTGCCGCCGAATACCCCGCCGCGGAACCTCGATGGGCGCTACGCCAACCCCACCCTCGGGCTCGATGCGACCATCGAGACGGCGGGCGGCGTCACCAGCCTATTGGTGCGCTCCGATGTCGGCGCCATGCGCAGCGATCTCGAATGGATCGACGATGATCTGCTGGCGGTACATCCGGCCGGCCAGATGGGGCTGGAGGCGACCTTCATCGCGACGCTGCGCCTGGTGGACGGCGCGCTGGAGCTCACCACCGACCGCACCAAGGGCCTGCGGTTCAACAGCATTCCGCCGGGCTGAGGGGCTCAGCCCGGCGGATCATGTGGCGCGGCGGGGGAAGCGCGGGGTCAGCCCGGCTTCTTGTCCGCCGGCGGGGTGACCGGGAGCGGGATGAAGCGCGGCGAGTCGCCGGACTGCACGAGCATCAGCACCGATTTGCGGCTGGCCTTGCGCGCTTTTTCCACCCGGTCGCTGATATCCGCGGGGGTGGCGACGGCCTCCTGGGCGACCTCGACGATCACGTCGCCCGGCTTGATGCCGCGCTCGGCGGCGGGGGAGCCGCTGTCGACATCGGTGACCACGACGCCCTTCTGGTCCGGCCCGATCGAGAACTTCGCGCGGTTCTCGGGGGTGAGTTCGGCCAGCATCAAGCCGAGGCCGGACAACTCCACCGGCTTGCCGGCCGGGGGCGCCTTGTCGCCGGCGGCGGCCAGCTTCTGGTCATCCGGCAGTTCGCCGACCTTGACGGAGAGCGTAATCTCCTTGCCGTCGCGCCAGACGGTGATCGGCACATCCTTGCCGATATCGGTTTGCGCGACGATGCGCGGCAGGTTGCGCATTTCCTTCACAGCCTGGCCGTTGAACTTCAGGATGATGTCGCCGCTCTTGATCTTGGCCTTGTCGGCCGGCCCGTCATCGTTGACGCCGGCGACCATCGCGCCGGTGGGCTCCTTCAGGCCGACGCTTTCGGCGATGTCGGGCGAGACCTGCTGGATGCGCACGCCGAGCCAGCCGCGCCGGGCCTTGCCGAAGTCCCGGAGCTGGGCGACCACGTTTTTCGCCATGTTGGAGGGGATCGAGAAGCCGATGCCGACCGAGCCGCCGGTGGGCGAGTAGATGGCGGTGTTGATGCCGATCACCTCGCCATCCATGTTGAACAGCGGGCCGCCGGAATTGCCCTTGTTGATGGCGGCGTCGGTCTGGATGAAGTTGTCGTAGGGCCCCTGCTCGATATTGCGGCCGCGGGCGGAGACGATGCCGGCGGTGACGGAGCCGCCGAGGCCGAACGGGTTACCGATGGCGATCACCCAGTCACCCACGCGGGCCTTGTCGGAGTCACCGAACTGCACCGCCGTCAGCGGCTTGTCGCTCTCGACCTTCAGCACCGCGATGTCCGTCCGCTCGTCACGGCCGATCAGGGTCGCCTTGAGGCTGGTGTTGTCCTGCAGGATGACGTTGATTTCGTCGGCCCCATCGATGACGTGGTTGTTGGTGATGACGATGCCGGAGGCATCTACCACGAAGCCCGAGCCGAGGCTCTGCGCGCGGCGCGGCGCCTGGTTGCGGTTGGGCGCGCCATTGGGGCGCTGGCGCTCCATGAAATCCTTGAAGAACTGCTCGAAGGGCGAGCCCGGCGGGAATTGCGGCATTTCCGGCCCACGACTATCCCCGCGCGCCTGGATGGTCTGGCTCGAGGAGATGTTGACCACGCCGGGCAGCAGCTTCTCCGCCAGATCGGCGAAGCTTTCGGGGGCGGAGCGCGCAAAGGCGGGGCGCGCCAGCACGGGGGCAAGGATCGGCGCGGTGAATGCGAGGCCGAGAGCGACGGCGGTGGCGCGGGCGGTCAGTTTGGTCAGGCGCATGGTCAAGTGTTTCCTGCTTCAGGCGACATAAGCGACGGCCAATACTATCATTTGGGGCTTACCGCGGGTTGCGGCATCTCATTAAGAAGCCGCAAGAAGTCGGATCCGGGGGTCAGCACCAGGCGCGAGGCGCCGGAGGCGAAGGCCTCGCGATAGGCGCCCAGCGTGCGCCAGATCTGGAAGAAGTGCGGGTCGCGCTGGAAGGCGTCGGCGTAGACCGCGATCGCCTGCGCCTCGCCCTGGCCGCGCAGCTGGTCGGCCTTAGCGCGCGCCTCGGCGAGCAGCACGGTCCGCTCGCGCTCGGCATCCGCGCGGATGCGAGCCGAGGCCTCGGCGCCCTCGGCGCGGGCCTGGGCGGCGACGCGCTGGCGTTCGGACTGCATGCGCGAGAGAATCGCCTGGGTGTTCTCCTGCGGCAGGTCGGCACGGCGGATGCGCACGTCATCCACCCGGATGCCGAAATCCTTCATCTCCTCGTTCACGTGGTCGCGGATAAGCCCCATGATGCGGCCGCGGTTGGAGGAGAGCACGTTGAGGAGCTGCTCATTGCCGAGCACCCGGCGCAGCGCCGAGGAGACCACCGAGTTCAAGCGGGCACGAATACCCTCCTCGGTCGGCCCGACCGCCTGATAATAACGCAGCGGGTCGGTGATGTGGAACCGGGTGAAGCTGTCGACGATCAGGCGGCGCTGGTCGCCGAGGATGACCTCCTCGGGCTGCACCTCGTAGTCGAGCAGGCGGCGGTCGAAGCTGATCACCGTCTGGATGAAGGGGATGCGGGCATACAGTCCGGGCGCGGTGATCACGCGCACGGGGTTGCCGAACTGGGTGATCAGCACCTGCTCGGTCTGTTGCACGGTGAACAGGCTGGAGCCGAGGGCGAGCACCAGCACGATGAGACCGGCGAGGCCGATGGTGGAAGCGCGGCTCATGGCGTGGCTCCCTTCGCGGGCGCGGGTGGGATGGGCACGGGGGAAGCGCGGCCGGCCTCGCCCAGCGGCAGGAAGGGCACGATGCCCTGCAGCCGGTTGTCCACGATGATGCTGGGCGTGCGGGTCAGGATGGACTGCATGGTCTCGATGTAGAGGCGCTGGAGGGTGACGTCCTTGGCCGCCTCATAGGCCTTCAACACGGAGAGGAAGCGCAGCGCCTCGCCGCCGGCCTGGGCGATCGAGGTCTGTCGCGCGCCCTCGGCCTCGGCCACCAGGCGGGCTGCGTCGCCGCGGGCGCGGGGGATGATATCGTTCCTGAACGACTCGGCCTCGTTGCGGGCGCGGTCGGCGTCGGTGTTGGCGCGCTGCACGTCGCGGAAACTGTCGATCACGGCGGCGGGCGGGTCGACCTTCTGCAACTGCACCTGGGTGATCTCCACGCCCGACTGGTACTGGTCGAGGATCGCCTGCACTCCCTTGGTCACCTCGGCCTCGATGCGGGCACGCGCATCGGTCAGCGCCGGCTGGATCGGCGTGCGGCCGATCACCTCGCGCATGACGCTCTCGGCGGCGGATTTCACCGTGTAGTCCGGCCGGCGGGTGTTGAACATGTACTGCACGCCGTCGCGGATGCGCCAGAAGACGGCGAAGTTGATGTCGATGATGTTCTCGTCGCCGGTCAGCATCAGGCTTTCGGCCGAGATGTCGCGCGGCGCATCGCGCACGGCGCCCCGGGCGGCGAGGCCGAATTCACCCGACGAGAGATAGCCGACCTCGGTGCGGTTGATGCGCGTGACGGCCAGCGTGTTCACGCTCTCGATCGGCCAGGGCATATGGTAGTTGAGCCCGGGCAGCGTCTTGCGGTCGAAGGCGCCGAAGCGCAGCACCAGGCCCTGCTCGTCGGGCTGCACGCGGTAGAAGCCGCTGGCGAACCAGCCGAGCACCAGCAGCACGGCGATCAGGGTGAAACCGCGCCAGCCGGAAAACGCACCACCCGACCCGCCGGACCCGCCGCCGCCATTGCCGAAGCCGGGCGGCAGCATGCCGCGCACGAACCCCTGGGCGCGGGCGATGATGTCCTCCAGCTCCGGCGGTGGGCCGCCGCGCTGCGGGCCGCGCGGACCACCGCCCCATGGGCCTTGCGGGCCATTGCCCCCCGGGCGCGGGCCGCTACCGCCGGGGTTGCCCCACGGACCGCCGCCACCGGACGACCCGCCGCTGCCTGAATTGCCGTTCGAGGGGCCGCCAGGTTCACCAGTATTCCAAGGCATCGGGGCGGAAAGCTCCTCATGGATCGTCGGGGGCGGGACATTCTGCCGGTTGGCAAAAATGCGGCATTGGCAGAACGGCGCGGCGGGGCCATATCGCTGCGGCATGTCCCGCCTCCATATTGACCGGCTTCTGAAGGTTTTCAAGCGCATGAGCGAACCCACGCCCGATCTCCTCCGAACCAGGCTGCGCGGGGTGATCGATCCCGCCTCCGGGCGGGATATCGTCACCGCCGGCCTGGTCGAGGAAATCCTCGTCAAAGGCGGCCTCGTCCATGTCAGCCTGCTCACGGATCGCGCCCAGGCGGCCGCGATGGAGCCGATGCGCGCCGAGGTGGAGCGCATCGTCGCCGCGGTCGATGGCGTCAAGAACGCCACCGCCGTGCTGACCGCCCACACGGCCGCCGCGCGGGCCCCAGCGGCCATGGCGCCGGCCGCGCATAACCATGATCACGGCCCGGCGCAGCCCGCCTCGGCCGCCAAGGCGGTGCTGCTGCCGGACGTGACGGCGATCGTCGCGGTGGCCTCCGGCAAGGGTGGCGTCGGGAAATCCACCGTCGCGGTCAACCTCGCCGTCGCGCTCGCCCGCCAGGGGCTGCGGGTCGGCTTGCTGGACGCCGATATCTACGGCCCCAGCCTGCCCCGCATGCTCGGCCTGTCGCGCAAGCCCGAGGTCCGCGGCGACAAGATGATCCCGCTGCCGGCCTGGGGGCTGAAGGCGATGTCGATCGGCTTCCTCGTCGAGGAGGAAACCCCGATGATCTGGCGCGGCCCGATGGTGATGGGCGCGCTGGAGCAGATGATGGGCCAGGTCGAGTGGGGCCCGCTCGACATCATGATCGTCGACATGCCCCCCGGCACCGGCGACGCGCAGCTCACCATGGCGCAGCGGGTGACACTGGCCGGCGCGGTGATCGTCTCCACGCCGCAGGATATCGCGCTGCTCGATGCGCGGCGCGGGGTGAAGATGTTCGAGCGCACCCGGGTTCCGCTGCTCGGGCTGATCGAGAACATGAGCTATTTCTGCTGCCCCAACTGCAACCACCGCTCCGAGATCTTCGGCCATGGCGGGGCGCGGCTGGAGGCGGAGAAGCTCGGATGCGAGTTCCTCGGCGAAATCCCGCTGGTGCTCGATATCCGCACCGCCGCCGATGCCGGCACCCCCGTGGTGGCGGCGGCCCCCGACAGCGCGCCGGCCCAGGCCTTCGCGGCGATCGCCCGGCGGCTCTGGGCGAAGGTGAGCGGCGAGACGACCAAGGCGGGGCCGCGCATCGTCATCAGCTGAGCGTGGCGGGCCGGGGTTGAAGGGGGGGAACTACCTCCTTTTCCCCGGCTACCACCACGAAGATGTTTAACCGCCACGGTATCCCGCGCACGCGCCGGTAACCTGGCATTCATTTCTTCCGCCTAGGAGAGCGGGGACGGACCAGCGGGTCCGGCCCCCTCCCAGAACAGGAGAGATGGATGATCATCGGGTTCCTGCCGCCCGCCCGCTTGGGCCAGCTCGCCTTGGCCATGATCCTGGCCCTCGTTGCCCGCCCGGCCGCGGCGCTGCCGAGCTTCGCCGCGCAGACCAACCAGCCCTGCGCCGCCTGCCATGTCGGCGCCTTCGGGCCCCAGCTCAAGCCGTTCGGGCGGGACTTCAAACTCTACGGCTACACCGCGACCGACGGGAAAGACCACGGCCCGCCGATCGCCGCGACCGCCATGGCCTCCTTCACCCGTACCGCCTCCAGCCAGCCCGGCGGCGCGGCGCCCGGCTTTGCCGCCACAACAATTTCGCGTTCGACGAAGGCTCGATCTATTTCGCCGGACGCATCCGCGAGAGCATCGGCGCCTTCATCGAGGGCAATTATGACGGCGTCTCCCGCAAGATCAGCCTCGGCAAGACCGATATCCGCCTCGCCCGTGATGCGACGCTGTTCGACGAGGATTTCGTCCTCGGCATCACCCTCAACAACGCGCCTACCGTGTCCGACCTGTGGAACTCCACCTCGGCGTGGGGCTTCCCCAGAAGTGGCTCGGTTTCTCGCTACAGCGTTTCGGTTCCGTTAGGTGGATCGCCTGCCGGTTGATACGCACGTTTTGCTGCTGGCGTGGT
>CAIWAJ010000803.1:0-5955 GCA_903910565.1 uncultured Rhodospirillales bacterium | reverse complement strand
GTTACAGGCCGCAGCAGGAAAGCCAGTCCCATGCATCTCGCCCGCTTCCCCCGCGTCAAACTCTGCCATGCGCCGACGCCGCTCGAATTCATGCCGCGGCTCACCGCTCATCTCGGCGGCCCGCAGCTCTGGATCAAACGCGATGACGCAACCGGGCTCGCAACTGGCGGCAACAAGAACCGCAAGCTCGAATTCCTCCTCGGCGAGGCGTTGGCGCAGGGCGCCACCCACATTGTCACCCAGGGCGCGGTGCAGTCCAACCACGTGCGCCAGACCGCCGCCGCCGCCGCCAAGCTCGGCCTGAAATGCACCGCGCTGCTCGAACATCGCATCCAAACCAACGACACCGACTACCTGGAGAGCGGCAACGTGCTGCTCGACCGCATGCTCGGCCTCAACATCGAATATCGCGAGTCCGGGCTCGACATGAACGCCGAGGCCGAGGCCAAGGGCGCGGCACTGCGCGCGGCGGGCGAGAAAGTCTATGTCATCCCCGGTGGCGGCTCCAACCCCACGGGCGCTCTGGGCTACGCCCACGTGGCGCTGGAATTG
The DNA here is from genome assembly GCA_903910565.1 of uncultured Rhodospirillales bacterium. GTDB lineage: Bacteria > Pseudomonadota > Alphaproteobacteria > Acetobacterales > Acetobacteraceae > CAIYPH01. Next base: position 5,403 of record CAIWAJ010000803.1, on the reverse strand, counting down.
CTGGCCCAGGCCAATGAGATTGGCCTGCGGATCGACCAGCTGGTGCACGCCACCGGCAGCGCCGGCACTCAGGCCGGCCTGGTCGTCGGGCTTGAGGCGCTGAATTCAGGCATTCCCGTGCTCGGCATCGGCGTGCGCAACCCGCGCGACCGCCAGGAGGCCAACGTCCACAAGCTCTGCGAGTCGACCGCCGAGAAGCTCGGCCTCAAGGGCGGTATCCGCCGCGAGGCGGTGGTCGCGAATTGCGACTATGTCGGCGAGGGTTACGGCATTCCCACTGTGGGCATGGGTGAGGCGCTGATGGTGTGCGCCCGATTGGAGGGGATTTTCCTTGACCCGGTCTACTCCGGGAAGGGCATGGCCGGGCTGATCGACCTGATCCGCAAGGGCCATTACACCAAGGATCAGAACATCGTCTTCCTGCACACCGGCGGGCAGGTCGGCCTGTTCGGCTATCGCGACTTCCTGACCTCGGCGGCCTGACCCACCATTATGTTGAACCGGGGCGTGCCACGCTCCCCGGTTAACCCCCTGTTCATCCGCTGTTCCTAGGGTCTCGCGAACGGCGGAGGGCGGGGAATGGAAGTGGTGTGGCGGAGGCGACGAGTTCTGTCGTGCATGGCCATGACCGCATGTGCCGCGCTCACCCTGGCCCTCGGGCACAGGCTGGCAGGCGGCGATGCCACGCTTGCGCCAGGCTGGGTGCTGGATGGCGTGCTACTCGGCCTCCTGCTCCGTGCCAGGCCCGGGACGCGCCTCTGGCTGATGATCGGCGCTGTGCTCGGTATGGTGCCAAGCTGGGTGTTGCTCGGCCATGACACGGATCAGGCGCTCGCGGTCGGCGCCGCAAACCTGCTGATCGCCGGCGGCTCGGTCGTCGCCCTTCGAACGATGGGCTGGCAGCCGGAACACCTCACCGCGCCGCGCGGACTGGCAATCGCGGCAACGGTTGCACTGGCCGTTGCCCCGCTCAGCGCATTGCCCGTGCTGATCGCCGCTGATGATGCGGGCTGGGCGATGCTGCCCTGGCGGGGAATGCTAATCGAGGCGCTCGGCCTCGCGGTGATGACCCCCCTCACCCTCAATCTGCTGCGCCGTGACGTGCTGCTGCTGCTCGTGCCGCCCTTACTGGCGCCGACATTGGTACTGGCCGGCCTCTATGCCGTACTGGCCATGGCCGTTTCGCTGCAGGAGGTGGCGCCGATGTATCTGGTGCTGTGCCCTGCCCTGCTGCTGCTGGTCGGCCGGCTGGGGCCGGGCGGGGCCGGGCTGGGCATTATGCTGACCTTAATCGCGGGAACCATGGGCCTGCTGCTCGGCCGCGGTCCGCTGATCGCCTTCGTCGCCACCGGGCCGGGCGGCGCCGTGCTGTATCTGCTGGCGATGCTCACCGTGCTGTCAACGATGGTCTATGCCCTCGGTGCGGCGGTTGCGGAGCGGCGGCGGATGAACCAGGCCTTGGCCGACCAACATGCGCGGCTGAGCCGAAACGAAAGCCTCTACCGCCTGCTGACCGACCACGCCTCGGACATCATCACCCGCGTGAGGCTGGATGGCCGCCGGCTTTATGTCTCGCCAGGATGCACTGCGGTGCTGGGCTGGACGCCGCATGAAATGATGCAGCCCGGTTGGCATGACCATGTTCACCCCGCCGATCTCGCGCAGTTCCGCGCCGTGCGCGAACAAATGGTGGCGGGCAGCGAGTATGTCTCCAACACCTACCGCTACGCCCGCAAGGATGGCAGCTGGTGCTGGCTGGAGGCCCGGCTGCACCTGGTGCGGCAGGCCGATGGAACGGCCAAGGAATTCGTCGCCAACCTGCGTGATGTCACGCGGCAGAAGGAGGCCGAGCGGGCCCTCGAATGCGCGATGGCGGAACTCTCGGAGAAGGCGTCGACGGACGGTTTGACCGGGGTGGCCAATCGCGGCCGCTTCGATGAGGCCCTGGATCAGGAATGGCGGCGCGCGATGCGCGGCGGCGAGACCGTGGCCCTTCTGCTGATCGACGCCGATCACTTCAAGGCATTCAACGATCGATACGGCCACCAGGCCGGAGATACCTGCCTCAAGGCGATCGCCAGCAGCATCACCGCACAAATTCGCCGCCCGCATGATCTCGCGGCGCGCTATGGCGGCGAGGAATTCGCCGTCATCCTACCCGCCACCTCGCTCGATGGCGCGCTCGATGTCGGTGAGCGCGTCCGTGCCGCAATTGAGGCGCTTGATATCCCGCATGAGGCCAATGCGGACGGGGTGGTCACCGTCTCCATCGGGGCGGCCGCGGCCATTCCGACGGCAGATATCGCGCAACAGGGGCTGCTGGAAGCGGCGGATGCCGCGCTCTATTCCGCCAAGCGCGACGGGCGGAACCGCGTGCAGGCGGCGATGCTGCCGATCCGTTCCACCGTGGTGGTGCCTCTGCTGCCGCATCGGCGGCGGGCCGCTGGGAGCAGCCAGGCGGATCGCATGGGGTGAGGACGGCCGCACACGCGTATGTGCCTCGCGACGTGGCGCCATGCGTGGCACATTCTGGGCAGCTCACGGCGATTCGCCCGGCGGGCAGCAAGGCAGGAGAGCAACGACCTTGACCATGCGCGTTCTGGTAACCGGCGGGGCCGGCTTTGTCGGCAGCCACGCGGTCGCCGCCCTGTTGGCGCGCGGCGACGAGGTGTGCGTGTTCGACAATCTCTCCACCGGCCATCGCTCCGCGGTGCTGTCGGGCGCGCGGCTGGTGGTGGGCGATCTCGCGGATCATGCGGCGGTGGATGCGTTGCTGGCCGATGGCGTTTGGGATGCCGTGCTGCATTTCGCCTCGCTCTCCCTGGTGGGGGAAAGCATGCGCGAACCGTTGCTGTATCTGCGCACCAATGTCGGCAATGGCCTGCATCTGATCGACCGCTGCATCCATCACGGCATCGGCCGCTTCGTTCTCTCCTCCACCGCCGCGCTGTTCGGCAACGCGCCCCCGGGTGCGATCGATGAAACGGCGCCAATCGAGCCGGGCTCGCCCTATGGCGAGAGCAAAGCCGTGCTGGAGCGCGCGCTGCTATGGGCGGATCGCATCCATGGCCTGAAATCCGCCGTGCTGCGGTATTTCAACGCCGCCGGCGCCGACCCCGAGGGCCGGCTGGGCGAGGACCACCGGCCGGAGACCCATCTCATTCCCCTGGTGATCGACGCGGCCCTTGGCCGCCGGCCCCCGGTGCAGGTGTTCGGCACCGATTACGACACACCGGACGGCACCTGCATCCGTGACTACATCCATGTCAGCGACCTCGCCCAGGCGCATCTGTTGGCGCTCGCGCGGCTCGATAATGGTTCGGTGACCTATAATCTCGGCAATTCCGCCGGGCATTCCGTGCGCGAGGTGATTGCGGCGGTCGCGCGGGTTGGTGGACGGCCGGTGCCGCATGGCTTCGCGCCGCGCCGGCCGGGCGACCCGGCCTCCCTGGTCGCTGCCTCGGCGCGCATCATGGAGGAAGCCGGCTGGCAACCGCGCTTCGCCGCGCTCGACGAGATCGTGCGCACGGCCTGGGCATGGCGCGAGGCGCACCCGCAGGGGTATGCTGATTGACATGAGCAGGTTTTCCCGATGACGGGCAGCGTTCCCGCCGCGCTGCTGGCGCCCCTGGCGGCTAGTGCGATCGCCTGGTGCGGCTTCGATGCCGCATGGTACCGCCAAGCCTATGCCGCTCGTATCCCCGAACTCGACGGGAGCGACGACGACGCGCTGCTGGTCCATTATACCGGCCAAGGCCCAGCGCTCGGCCTGTCGCCCAACATGTATTTCGATGAGGCGTGGTATCTGCTGCGCAACCCAGACGTCGCCGCGCTGGTCGCCGGCGGGCGCGTCGGCTCGGGCTACGAGCATTACTGCACGCTCGGCTACCTCACCCGCTCCGCCCATTGGCTGTACGACGATGACGTCTACGCCCTTGCCGCGCCCGATCTCAGCGACCGAGTGTTGGTGGAGTTCGGCTGCGCCAATCGCTACGACCACTATCTGAAGGCCGGCGCCCGGGAGGGGCGCGGCGCGCATACGATGTTTCGTGCGACAAATTATGCCGCGACGGTGGAGGGCGGGATGGCGGCAGTTCTGGACGCGGCGCACAGCCCGTTCCAGCATGCCCTGGCCCGCATGTGGTCCTCCCGTGCAGACACTGCCTGCTCGCCTTATTTCGACGCGGCCTGGTATCTCCAGCGCAACCCACAGGCCCACGCCGCCATTGCCGCCGGACGCTACGCCAGCGCGCTGCACCATTTCCTCGCCGCCCCCGATGCGGGGGACCCGCTGCCCGCATTCGTGGCCGCTCATTACCGCGCGACCCAGCCGAAGGCGGTTGCCGACGTCACCGCGGGGCGCTTCACTGGGCTGTACGATGCCTTCCTGAAGGAGGGCGTCTTTGCACTCGCCACGCCCGCGCCGGGGATCGACCTTGCCGGCCTCGGCACACCGGCCCACGCCGCGGTGGACACGGGCGAGGTGCGGGATGCCTTCGAATATTTCCTATTAAACGCCGCACCGGCAGAAATCCCGGCGGAGGATGCCGCCGAGATGGTCAAAGCCGAGCCCGCCGCTACTTTGGTGGTGCCGGGCGTGCTCGGTTTCCAGGTGGATGCCACGATTTTCTGCCCCCCCGATGGGCTGCTACTGATCGGCTGGCTGCTCGCCTCGCCCGGCCTGGTGCGCAGCCTGCGGCTGGTGTGCGGCACCACGGCGATCCCAATCGATCCCGCCCGCTTCGTTGCCTCCGCGCGCCCAGATGCGCTGGCTGGCCTCGCGGATGCCGGATTTGAGGACCCTATGTGCGGCTTCATGGCGCTGGTCACCGGGGAAATAAGGTCAGGCGAGCAGATGTTCCTGGAGGCCGATTTGGCGGACGGCACGACGGCGACCCGCTCCATCCCGACGCCGGTGCTGCACGGCATGCCCGCCGTACGTGCCATTCTCGACCGGTTCGACCTGCGCTACGGCGCCCTGCAAGCGGCGATGGACGACGTGGTGGGCCCCGCCGTCGGCCGCCTCGGCCGCGCGGTGACGGCACAGCCCAAGCCCTGCGAGGTCATCCAGTTTGGCGAACCTCCCGCTTCGCCCACGATTTCGCTGCTGGTGCCACTCTATGGGCGCATCGACTTCATGGAAATCCAGCTCGCGCTCTCCACCCGCAGCGCCCATGCGCGCGGGCACGACATCATCTATCTGCTGGACGAACCGGCGCGGCGGCGCGATGCCGAGTTGCTCGCCGCCTCCGCCTTCGCCCGGTTCGGCATCCCCTTCCGCCTCGCATTGCTCGGGCGCAATCTCGGCTATGCCGGGGCGAATAATGTCGGGCTGGGCCTGGCCCGCGCACCAATTGTCGGGTTGATCAACTCCGACGTCTTCCCCGCCGAGCCCGACGGTTT
>CAIWAJ010000802.1:0-3686 GCA_903910565.1 uncultured Rhodospirillales bacterium | reverse complement strand
TCCACGCCCCCACCGGCGGCTTGAAGCCCTTCTTGCGCGCATAGGCCCCGGCCTCGGGAAACGCCTTGGCCAGCCAATCCCGCAGCAAAACCTTGCCGAACCGCAGCCCGGCCTTCTCCGCATCCGGCAGCCGAAACGCGACCTTCGCCACGACAGGATCGAGGAACGGCGTGCGCCCCTCCACCCCATGCACCATCAGGCAACGATCGAGCTTGGTCAGCAAATCATTCGGCAGCCACTCCGCGACATCCGCCGCCTGGGTCGCCTGCAACACCGTCCGATCCCGTGCCACCCCCGCCTCCGCCGCATCGAGCCCGTCACGCCACCCGGAGATCGCCCCGCCAAACACCCCCTTGGTGCGCGGCTTGCGGGAAATCCAGCTCAATGGCGGCCGGCGCTTGCGATACCGGCTATAGCCGCCGAACAACTCGTCCGCCCCCTCGCCGCACAGCGTCACCTTCAACCCGCCCGCCCGCGCCGCCCGCCCGAGCATCCAGGTCGGCAACACCGCGGCATCCGCCGTCGGATCATCAATCGCCGCCGCGATCCTTGGCGCAAACGCCCAGAAATCCGCCTCCCCCATCTCCAGCCGCTCGCATTCCGCCCGCTGCACCCCCGCCAGCCGCTCCGCCTCGCGGCTCTCATCCGCCACCCCCGCGCCCTGCCACCCCATCGTCAGCACCCGAATGCGCTGCCCGGTCAGCCTGGTCATCAACGCCAGCACCGCCGAACTATCGATGCCGCCCGACAGGAACAGCCCATACGGCACGTCCGACTGCAAATGCGCCGCCACACTATCGGCGAGCACCCGATCCAACTCCTTCAGCGCCGCCCCATGCCCGATCGGCTCCGGCTTCCCCGCCGGCAACGCCGGCACCAACGCGCGGGCCACAATCTCCCCCCGCTCCACCACCAGCGTCTCGCCCGGCAACACCCGGGAAATCCCCGGGAAAATGGTCTCAGCCCCCGTGGTAAACTTCAGTTGCAACAACTCCGCCCGCCGCCGAACATCCACCTCCCGCCGCCCAAACCCCGCCGCCAGCAACGCCTGCGGCTCCGAGGCAAACGCGAACGCCGTCTCCGTCTGCGCATAGTACAACGGCTTGATCCCAAACGGATCGCGCGTCAGCACCAGCCGCCCGCGCGTCTCGTCATGGATCGCAATCGCGAACATCCCCCGCAACCGCCGCGCGAACCCCTCCCCCTCCCGCTCATACAAAAACAGCGGCGGCTCGCAGTCCGACCGCGAACGAAACGGCGCATCCGCCATCGCCGCCCGCAGCTCCAAATTATTGTAGATCTCCCCATTGCTCACCAACGCCGAACCGCCCGGTGCGAAAAACGGCTGATCCCCCGTCACCAAATCAATAATCGCCAGCCGCAGCTGGATCAGCGCGGTATCCCCCCGCACCACCCGGCCCACCCCATCCGGACCGCGATGGGCTATCCCTTGGGTCAGACGATCCAGCATTGCTCCATCGGGCCGGGAGCCGTCGCGCATCACCAGCCCAGCTATTCCGCACATATCGCCCGCTCCGGGGGTTGAACCTCCGCCGTTCCTACCCCCCTGGCGCCGGGCCGCCAAGTTCGTGCTAAGCGGTTGGCGTGATGCGCATATTATTCGTGAGCTCGAATCGGATCGGCGATGCGGTGTTGTCGACCGGGTTGTTGGCGCATTTGCTGCGCACCTACCCGGAGGCGCGGTTCACGGTGGCCTGTGGTCTGGTATCCGAAGGCGTGTTCGCCCGCATGCCAGGGCTGGAGCGGCTGATCGCCTTCGACAAGCGGCCTTATGGGATGCATTGGCTCCCCCTCTGGGCGGCAACCGTGGGGACAATGTGGGACCTGGTGGTCGATCTGCGCGCCTCCGCGCTGGGTTGGCTGATCCCCACGCGGCGGCGGGTGCGGATGCGCAAAGGGAGCGGGCACAAGACGGCGCAGATCGCCGCCATCATGGGGGTGCACCCCGTCCCCTTGCCGACAGCGTGGACCGGCGCGGCCGATCGCGCGGTGGCGCAGGCGGCACTCCCGACGGGCGGCCGGATTATCGCCATCGGTCCCACCGCGAACTGGACCGGCAAGGTCTGGCCGGCCGAGCGCTTCGTGGCTCTCGCCCGCCGGCTTATGGAGCCGGGCGACCGGATTGCGGTGTTCGCCGGCCCCGGCGCCAAGGAGGCGGCGCTGGCGGCGCCGGTGCTGGCGGGGTTGGCCGATCTCGCCCCGATCGATCTCGCCGGCCGGTTGAGCCTGCCGGAAGCGGCGGCCTGTTTGCAGCGCTGCGCAATTTTCGTCGGAAATGACTCCGGGCTGATGCACCTGGCTGCGGCGGCGGGGTGCCCCACTCTGGGGCTGTTCGGGGCGCATAATGCGAGCGTGGTCGAGTATTCCCCGGCGGGGCGGCGCACCGGCGTGGTGGTGACGACGGGGGGGGAAATGCTGGGAATCTCCGTCGAGGCGGCACGAGCGGCGGCGATGGGGCTGATGGAGGGGTGATGCGGGTCGCCCATGTGATGGCGGGCGCCGTGCATGGCGGCGCGGAACTGTTCTACGAGCGGCTATGCCTGGCCCAGGCGCGGGCCGGGGATGACGTATTGCCGGTGATCCGGCGCAATCCGGCGCGGGCCGGGTTGTTGCGGGCGGGCGGCATGGCGCCGGTGGAACTCGCCTTCGGCACGGCGCTCGATTTGCTGACCCGGCCGCGGATCGCCCGGGCCTTGCGCGGCTTCGCGCCCCGGGTGGCGGTGGCCTGGATGAGCCGGGCGGCGATGCATCTGCAGCGGGGGGACTGGGTGAATGTCGGGCGGCTCGGCGGGTATTATGACCTGCGCTACTACAAGAGCTGCGACCACCTGGTGGGGAACACCAGGGGCATCGAGACCTGGCTGCGGGCGCAGGGCTGGCCGGCGGGGCGGGCGCATTATCTGCCGAATTTCGTCAATGATTTCGCTGATACCCCACCGGCGAGCGACCTTCGGTCCGGCCGGCCATTCCTGCTTGGGCTCGGGCGGCTACATACCGACAAGGGGTTCGACACGCTGATCCGCGCCCTCCCCCGTCTTCCCGGCGCCGTGCTGGCGATCGCGGGGACCGGGCCGGAGGAGGCGAACCTGCGGGCACTCGCGGCGCGCGAGGGGGTGGCGGAGCGGGTGGATTTCCTTGGCTGGCGCAAGGACGCCGGGGCGCTGTTGCGGACGGCGGATGTGTTCGTCTGCTCGTCGCGCGTCGAACCATTGGGCAACATGGTGATCGAGGCGTGGTCGGCCCGGCGGCCAGTGGTGGCGGTGGCGGCGGATGGCCCGCGGGAGTTGATCCGCGACGGGGCGGATGGGCTGGTGGTTCCGCACGAGGACCCGGCGGCGTTGGCCGCGGGGATCGGGCGGGTGATCGAGGATCGGGCGTTGGCGGAGCGGTTGGCGGAGGCCGGTCGGGCGCGGTTCGAGAGTGAGTTCGCGGAGGCGACGGTGCTGACGCAGTGGAGGCACTTCCTGGCAACAGTGACGCGCTGAACGGCGTATCGACACCGCATAACCGGGCCGCCATCCTCCGGCGCTGGGAGGCGGGCGTGGCATGCAAGGAAGGCGTTCTTTTTTGAAAAAAAGAAGCAAAAAACTTTTATCCCCTTTTGCGTGTACCGCTCCCCGCCATCCCGCAAGCCAAGCCAACGGCAACAAAGTTGCAAAAAGTTT
>CAIWAJ010000801.1:0-10922 GCA_903910565.1 uncultured Rhodospirillales bacterium | reverse complement strand
CATGAACGGGCCATCCCCGCGTGGGCGGGGGAACCTCGGGCAGAATAGGTTCGCTGCGCCGCCCGACGGGGCCATCCCCGCGTGGGCGGGGGAACCGACTCTGACGAAGCATACTATGTGGTGAGTGAGGGGCCATCCCCGCGTGGGCGGGGGAACCTCTGCACACTAAAGCATTGTTCCTATTCACTTGTCAAAGAACTTGGCAAAATCAGCCGCGACGTACCAACAAAGCTCCGTCCAGGTCCACCAGCTGCCGTGGCGGGAGGCCCAGTATCAGCAGTCCCAGGCGGCCTGATGCGGAGTCGTCCTTCCATACCATGGTGACCGACCCGCCGGGCATTCCGTCCCACCAGCCCGACAACACGGCCCATACCCGTTCCCGCACAGCACGGGAAAGTTCAGGTGCGACGAACAGGCCGGGCCCGACTTCCGGCATGATCGAGGCCAGGAAGCCGCGATAACGATCGGGCACGTCGCGGGTGACCACCACCGTCATCGGCACTATTCCGTCCTCTCCTCTGCGAACAGCGCCTTGATCCGGTCTATCATCGCCGGGATCACCTGGTCGCGGCGCAGCCTCTCGGCGACGCCGCGCCGGGTCAGCTGCTCGATCGAGTCGCCGGGACGCTTCTGCGCCACCAGGGCCGCCTTGAAGGCGCACGGCACCGTCAGCTCATCGCGAAACAGATCGGCGATATCGAGAATGAAGCTCTGGCCCGAATCCTCGTGGATGAAGCCGAGTTGCGGAATCGCCGCGGTCGCCGCTACTGCGATGGCGGCGGCGGCCTCTACCGCGCTGGCGGCGTGGTTCAGTGCCTGGTTCGGCAGGTCGGCCGCAAGCGGGTCGGCGCGATCGTAGCGCCGGCCGCTCCAGCGAATACCGATGCGCTCGGCGGTCAAGCGGTAGATTTCCTTCACCCGCGACCCCTCGATGCCGCGCAGCACGGCGATGTCGCGATGTGGCAGTACCTCGCCAAGGCGCCAAGCATACATCCGCCTTGCCACCGCCATGCGCGCGCCCTTGGCATCGGCCCAGGCGCGCACCTGTGCCCGCGCCAGCGCCGAGTGGTCGGGCATCAGCGGCTGGGCGGTGTATAGCCGCACACCATCCTCGCCCACCGCCGACAGCCCGGTGCCATGCCGCGCCAGCAGCCGCAGCGCGTCGTGGCTGACGGTCGAGCCCGGGCCGAGCAGCACCAGCGACACCGCCTGGTGCGGAATGCGGTAATCGCCAGCGTTCACCAGCGGGCTGCCGGCGGCGATGAAGCGCAGGCAGCCATCCTCCACCGACAACTGGCCGCGCTCCAAATATAGCAAGCCATGCCGGTCGGCATGCGGCAGGCGGGCGTGTTCCAGGCCCAGGCGCCCCTTAAGCATGCGATCAGGCTGGCTTCAACAGCAGCATGCCGAAGCCGAACGCGGCATGGCGGCCGACGCCGCGGGCCAGCAGGGTCGCGAAGCGGTCGGGGTCGGTGACAGTCAGGACGCCGGTGAAATCCGCATCCGGTCCCGCCAGCGCATGCAGGGCCCGCCCCCCGTCGCGCCGCATGGTGGTGCCCAGGCGGAAGCGGTCGAGCACCAGCCGCTCTGGCTCGCAGCCCCCGGCGCGCAGGCGGGCGGAGAGCCAGTGCTGATACACCTCGCCCCGGCTAGGGCCGCGCTCCGGCTCGGTGCCCTCGATGGCGGCGAGGAATGCGTCGCGCTCGCGGCTGCGGGTGCGGTTCCCGTCGCGGTCGGTGCGGATGATGGGGCGGGCACGCAGGGTGAAGCCCAGACGGCGGCCGACGGCGAAGCGGTCCGGCATCGGTTTGCTTGCCATCCGGTCCAGCGCGAGGATCGCGACCACCTCCGGCGCGGCGAAAGACATCGCCTGGTCGTGCAGCGCGGCGGCGTCATGGGGCGAATAGGCCAGGAGATGGGCCGGGCGCGGTGCCTGGTGAACCAGGGCGAACGGGGCGGGTGCCAGCGTATCGAACGTCGCACGCAGCACGGCGTGCAGGGCATAGCCGAGATCGTCTTCCCGCTGCCGCGCCAGCAGGCGTTCCCGGTCGGCCCAGCGGATCAACCGCGGCACATCCGGGGTGAGCTGGTGCATGTACAGGGTCACGCGGCGGATTCCGGCGACGGCCGCAGCACCCGGATGCGGACCATGCGAGTGCCGCCATGCACCCCGGAATGCCCGTCGCGCCGATCGCTCCACGGGCGCAGCTGGTCGTCCGACTCTGCGGGCTCGTTGGCGGGCAGCAGCACGCGCGCCTTGCTGTCGGGTTGCGGCAGATGCGCCAGGGCCGGCAGCAGGCCGTCGGCCTCGACAATCCCCGCGCCAACGCGCCCGCTGGGCAGGCACGACTTGCGGCCGAGGAACAACGGGCGGGCCGGCTCGTCCAGCGCAGTGGCAAGATCGGCAAGTGTCGGTGTTTCCTCCGCCGGCTCCATCCGCAGGGCCACCACCACCCGCTTGTCGGCGTCGTAGTCGCGCCAGCGAAGATGCGGGCCGTTATAGGTGGCAGCTCCACCAGCACGTCCCTCAGGCGCACCCCGCGTCGTCCAGCCCTGGTCGTTGTGGCCCAGTTGGGCGGTCTGGAAGTCGGTCATCCTGGTGCCATTGCGGTCGATCCGCGCGGCGTAGTGCAGCCGGGCCTGCAACCGTGCTAGGGCATCGCGGTCGCCGCGCCGCCAGCCCAGCGCGTTGGCCAGCAGCCCGGTGAGCATGGAGGCGCCGGGGAAATCCTCGATCACGCCGCGCGCATCGACCGCCTCGCCGCCGAACGCCAGCAGCGGGGCCTCTAGCACTAGAAGTAGATGCAGGGCCATGTCAGGCCGCCGGCGCGCTGATGCTGGCCGCGGCCCAGGCGGCGATGTCGCCCAGCGTGCTACCTTCGGCCACGCCGGGCAGGGCGACTTCGGCAGTGCACAGCGCGGCGCGCTGTTCGCGGATGCCATAGGCCGCGTCCATCGCCCGCAACTGGTGGTCCAGCGCCGCCAGTGCCGCGCCCAGAAGGTCGGGCGATTTGAGCGAAACCGCGTTGCGGAATGCCCCGGCCAATGAGCGCGGCTGGGCGCGCCCGGTCTCGACCAGCATCAGCTCGGCATAGGCGTATGGCGCAGTGCTACCCTTCTTCGCGCCGGGCGAGACGGTGGCGATCAGGTGCAGCAGATGCTCCACCACCCGCCCGGCCAGAGCCGGGTCGCGGCCGAGATTGGACACCAGCGCTGACACATCGACCACGACATAGCCATAGAACAGGCCGGAGGTCAGCTCGGTCTCGAAGATACCAGCGGTGCCCGCCTCGCCCGGATCGGCTTGGCGCAGGTCATCGACCACGGTGAAATAGTCGCTCTCGCTCTCCTCGGCATGCACGGTGAAGGCGTGCGCCACGTGGATGGCGGCATCGGTGTTGGCCTCGGGGTCGGAGGTGACCATGCGGCCGAACATCGCCGATTCCAGCCCGGCGGCGAGGTTGCCAGCGACGTCGCGCATGGCGGCGAGGTTCTTCCTGCCGTCCCCTTTGCCGATCGCTGCATCGATCGCCGCCTCGGCCTCCTTCACGCCGCCCGCAGCGACGGCATGACGGGCCAAGCCTGTCAGGTAGTCAATCTCCGGCTGGCCGAGCAGCAGCGCCTGGCGGCTTTTCAGCTCGACATTCTTGTCGCCGAACAGCTTCTTGACCAGGGCGATGCGCACGGCCTCGACCACCTCCGGCGCGGCGTCGCCGAGCCGCGGCACGATCTCGCGCTCCACCACCTCGCGCGAGCGCACCGCCATCGGCGCGCCGATCTCGCGCAGCGCCCATTCGTCCTCGACGGTGCGCCAGTGCCGCTTGAGGCATTGCGACGAGATTCGGATGCGCGATGCTCCGCCATAGGGCAGGCGCTTGGCCAGCCCGGCATCGTCGCGGTTGAGCAGCACGGCCGGGTATGAGGCCAGGGTGTGGATCTGGATGAAGCGCGGCGTGGACATGGCGATGAAGGTCCCGTTCGAGATGTTCAGAGAACTCAGGCGGTCTGTGGCAGCGCTGCCTCGGCGCGATAGTAGTCACGGGCGATCCGCAGGCGAGCGGCTTCGTCACCACCCCACAGCACGAGGTTGGCCAACTCATGCGCATCGACGGCGCTGCGCTTGGCCACCAGGAAGCGCAGCATGCGCGGCAGCAACACGGGGAAATCCGAAGCCGGCGCTTCCAGCAGGCGGGTCAGCCGGCCCTCGTTGTAGCCGACGGCGAACAGCGCACGGCCCAGCGGCACGCCGCCGCGCAACCCGTTCGGGGCGGCCAGGGCCAGCAGATGGATCAGCAGCGTCCAGCGTTGCGTGCCATCGCCGAGCAATCGCTCGTCGGCGACGTAGCGGGCGAGCAGCCGGTGCAGCGCGGGTTGGCCCGGCGTGGCCTGTCGCGGGTCCAGGCGGCGCAATTCGGCCAGCGGGCCGGTGCCGAAGGACTCGTGGCAGACTCGCCCGACGATGGACCCGATCATGTCTCGCTGGGTCGGCGCTGCGTCATTCTGCGTCATGCGGTGCGCCCTGTTCCAGATAGGGTTTGAGCAGCTGGCTGAACCGTGCCCCGGCCGATAGCCGGTCCGTTGCACGGACAGTGGCGCGGTGTTTGCGGCGGGAACTGCGCGCCGCCGCGGTCTCGGCGCCGCGCAGCACGGCCCGGGCATGGTCGCGCAAACGCACCACCCAATCGGCGCGCGCCCGGTGCCGGGCCTCCGGCGCGTCCTCGTCGATCTCCATGCACAGATCATCGAAGAAGGTCAGGTCGACCAGTGTGTCGAACTGGTGCAGGAATCGTTCGGCCTTGCGGCTCGAATCCTTGTCGCGGAAATCGATCTTGTCCGGGCCGTTCTGGAACAGCGCCAGCAGGGCGGGTTTCAGCACCCGGTCCTGCATCTCGCCGGCCAGGCGCACCCGATCGCGGGCGGCGGCGGCGCGCAGATCGGTGAACGCGCCCTGGCCCGGGCCGCGCCTAGACCCGCGTCGGGACAGCGGCACCCGGCGCTCGTGGTAGCCCTCGGTCTTGCCCTGGCCGCGCACCAGGGCGCGGGCCACCAGTTGCAAACCTTGTGGCGCGTCCGTCGTGGCCTCGATCTGCAAAGCCGCCGGTCGTACCCCGGCGTCGGAGAACATGAACTCGACTATGCGGCGGTAGCCGAAACCCCGCGAATCGACGGTCAGCGACTTGGCGGCACCGCCCTTCTCGATCACGATAGGCGACCACGGATCGCCGGTGATGCCGCCCTCGACCGGCAGAATGCGCGGCGTCTTCGACCCCCCAGCGCGTGCGGCGAGCACGCCGTGGTCCTGACTCAGGCGGACCCGCCGGCAGGTTTCGATGTACCATTCGTCCAAGGCATCCTGGCGCAGCGACGTGGTGCCGTCCCACGGCGCCAGCCACACAAGTGCAAGCCCGCCTTCGGCCGCGTATCCCGAAGTGCCGGGCAGCGTACCCCGCAACGCCAGCAACCGCAGCACATCGCGCCGGACATGCGCGCCCAGGCCGCCCGGCGGCGCGATGCCGAGTGCCGCTCGATTGGCGAAGCCACCATTCATTCGGCTGATGCCGTAATTGCCGGCCCCGAGGAAGCCTTCCATGGTCTGCAGGGTCAGCAGGGCGAACAGCCAGTCATCCGGCTGGGCCGACGCCATCACCGCCTGTTTCAGGTCGTGGTTCTTGGCGGTGACCAGCATGTCCAACGCATCCGGCGTGGCGAAGACTTTCGTCAGTTCGGTCAGCACGCCGGACGGGACGGCCGGCTGCAACAACGCCGGTTGCTCGGGCGGCGCTACCAGGCACCACGGCGTATCATCGGTATAATCGGGTGTCAGCCCGCGCAACAGGGCGCACCATTCCGCTTCGCTATCCGGCGGTTCAGGGCGACCGGCGCGATGCAGGGCATTGGCGGCCAGCAGTACGAGGAAGGAATGCCAAGCGTGGCGCTGGTGCGCACGCAGGGCGGGAAACGCGGCGGCGCCATCGCGCATTAGCAAGGCCAGAACACCCGGCAAAGTGGCGGCTGCTTGCGCTCCATCGGCGGTAGCAACGCGGATTAGTGGCACGAGGAGCGTGTTCATGCGAAATATTCCGGAGCGTGTATAGGAACCATACCCGGTAGCTTACGATAGTCAACGCCGTGCAACCGCCTCAGCCCGCGATACGTTGCAGCCCGAACCGATCATACTGAAGTACTGCGGCACCCAGTCGGAACAACAGCCCGTCCGCGCCATGGCCCAGGATCTCCATCGCCGCGTCCACCGGCGCATCCGAGGCGAGAAAATGAGGGACCTTCATTGCCGTCAGCATGGCTTCGAATGGCCCGGGAACCGAGGTCGGCAGGGCTACCAGAAAATCGTGTGCGCCCAGCCGCGTGGCGAAGTGATCGCTTGGATCGAGGGCGAAGCTGGTGAACCGCGAACTGCGGTCAAGCAGCGCCAAGTCCGCCTGCCGCCTCGCCGCCAATCCTGTGCTGTAGGTCAAGTCCAGAACCGCGGCCCAGGCAGCGTCCCGTGCTCGCAGCTCTTCCTCGATCACCGCCAGCCGTTCCGGATGCGTCGCCTGCTCGACCAGATGCCGGTTCATCTGTGGAATGTGCCATATCGGCTCATTCTCGATGAGCCGCCACGTTGCCTCGATGATTCTCGCATCCTCGTAGACCCGACCAAGGCCGTGCCGTCCGCGCCCGCCGCGCAACAGCGGCAGCAGGTCGCGATCCGCCGGCGTCAGCAGCAGTACTCGTGGATCAGCGAATCCCTCGGGCCGGGCGCGACCACCGTGGCGATGAAGCCGGCCGATGCGCTGCAACAGCACGTCCACCGGGCAAAGATCGGTGATCAGGAAATCGGCATCGAGGTCCAGTGAGACTTCCAGCGTTTGCGTGCCGATCACAACCCGCGCCGTCGAGATGCTGGTCTTGCCGAAATTGGCTTCCACCGCCGCATCCAGCAAGCGGCGATCGGACGGGGCGAAGCGCCCATGATGCAGTGTGGGCACCCCTGCTACCCGGAACAACGCCGGATGCGCTGTTCCGGCCAGCGCTTCCAGCGCCTGGGCGGTCGCGATGGCGTCGCGCACAGTGTTGCGGATCACCAAAACCTTCGCCCCACGCTCGGCCGCGGCCAATGCCGCGGCACCGACCGCCTCGGCATTGCCGATCACCGACACAGCTTCGATACGAACAGTCTTGGTCGTTCCGGTGGGCGCCACTTGTCGAACGTGGATGCGATCGGCCTCCGCCCAGCTCAGCGCTGGATACGGCACCGCTTCGGCGGCGGCCAATGACGGGCAAGGGGTGCCGAGCAGGCGAGCCTGCATACCAGCTCCTAGTGTCGCCGACAACAGAAGGGCATGACCGCCGGCCTGCAGATGGCCGCGCAGCAGGTTGCTCAGCAGCGTCTCCATGTAACGGTCGGAGGCATGCACTTCGTCCACCACCAGCAGATGCCGCAATAGCGCGGTGCCACGGAGATGCGCATGTCGGGTGGAGATGGCGCCCAGCAAGGCCTGATCCACCGTACCGACCGCCAGTTGCGCCGCCAGAAAGCGCTTCGGGTGTTCGGCGGCCCAGCGGGCGCGCCGCGCCGCCTCGTCCGCCCGGTCGCTCCACTCGAAGGCGAAGCCGGGTAGCATGTATCCCTTGGCGTCGTCGGCGCCGACCTGGCCCGGGACCGCCAGAACTACCGCGGGGCTGTCATCGGGCGCGAACATGGCATCGCGGAACCTCTTGAGGCGCGCAAACATCTGGGTGGCGGCGGCGCGCGTCGGCAGGGCGAAATACAGCCCGTCGACGGCGCCGGCGGCAAACAAATGCCGGAAGCGCCACAGCGCCGCCTCAGTCTTGCCGGACCCAGTCTCGGCCTCCAGCACGACGCAGTGCGCGGTGGGCAGGATAGCGTCGCGCTGGATCGGCCGGGGAGACACGCCACCGAAGGCGGCGGCGAAGCTCAAGCGCCGCCGTCGGACCGCCTTGCGCCGCTCCTCCACCGCTAGCCCCACCTGGCGAAGGGCCCGGTCGGCGGCTGGTTGTGCGTGTGCCATGCGATCGACGGCCTGGCCGTGCGCGAACGGAAAAAACCCGGTGTCGGACCCCAGCCAGTCAGCCAGCATCAGCAGCCCGGCGAAAGCGTGGTGGAACGCCGGCGACTCCGGCAGTGGCGGGCCAGGCGCGAAAGCGGGCGCGAACCAGCGATCGAGCGCTTCGCGCATCGGCGCCAACTCGGCGATCGGATCGCTGCCTGTCGCATCAGGGCTCCAATAGAGGACGGCGTTGGCTGGATCCTTCGACCAAGGGCGACCGTGGTGGGCGAAAACGGTGTCCCAGATTTCTTGCGCATCTTCCGATGCGAACCAACCGTCCATTCGTTCGATGCCGAGCACCGCACACAGGCGTTCGCTCAATGGATCGTTGAACACCCAGGCGAGTTGATCGATATGCCCGACGATGGAGGCCTTCGGATCGATCCGCCGACGAAAGCCCCGATTGGCTTTGCCTATGTCATGGAGGAACGAAAGTGCCTCCAACCGGGTGCATGTTACGGGATCTAATTTAGTGCGATCGGCGGCCGCGGCCAGGCGCTTATTGATAGTAGGCTGCGCAAGCAGTGCCCCGACAACAGCGGCGACATCGGCGGAATGGTCGACCAGGCTATGCCAACCAGTGATCTGTTGACCGAGATCGCGCTCCAATTTGGCCCAAAGCGAAGCAGCGGTAAGGTTGCTCCGAACAGCATCAACGTTCATTGGTAGATGATCGCAAAATATGATTCGCCCGCAACACTGAGCGGCGTGCGATTCGTCGCATGAATATTGCCATCCGTTGATTCCCGAAAGGTGCTTATATCAGGTGCCTCGGCATGGTTGGTGTCCAAAGACGCCCTGGGACGCCGCGCTAGCCACTTTGCCCGCGAGTATAGCGGCTTGTGCGATCCACTCCACCGGAAACGGTTCCATTAGCCCCGGCAGCGTCATCCCCTCCGGCTGCCGCCCATCCAGGATCGCCTTCACCACCTCCGGCGCCAGCAGGGCCAGCCGCAGGATGCGCGAGACGTAGGAGGCGTTGATCTTCTCCGCCGCGGCCAACTCGGTGATCGTGGCGAACCGCCCGGTCTCCAGCATCCGCAGCCAGCGGAACGCCCGCGCCACCGCCTTGATCAGGGTAATGTCGTGCCGCGACTCCACCTCCAGCACGCCGGGCGTGATGATCGCCTTGCGCCCGCCGCGCGACTTCACGGCCAGCGGGATGACCACTGTCAGGGTGTGACTGTCGCCGCTCATGCCGCGGCTCTCTCGACGCCGGCGTTTCGTGCCTCGAGGTCGCGGACCAGACTGCCGAGCCCGTCGAGCCGCAGCCGAACCGCGGCGCCGTCGGCCCGCACGTCAACGCGGTCCACCAGCAGCCGGACGATCCGCGCCTGTTCGGCATAGAACAACTCGTCCCACAACGGCTCGATCCGCTCCAAGGCCCGCAGCACCTCGTGCTCGGTGACGTCGGACGCCGACCCCCACGCCGCCCGCCAGGTGCCGACGACGACTTCGGGCTGGCGCAACAGGGCGCGCACCTCCGCTACGACCGCGGCCTCGATGTCGCCGGCGGGCAGCCGAGCGATCGCCGGTCGCTCCGTCCCGCCGCCCTTCAGGACCGTCTGGCTGATGTAGTAGCGGTATATCTGTCCCCGCCGCCCGCGGCTGTGGCTCGGCGACATGGCGCGCCCGTCGCTGTCGAAGATCAGGCCGCGCAGCAGGGGGTCGGTGGTGTTCCGGGACCGGTTGACCCGCACCCGCGGGTTGACCTGCAAGATGGCGTGCGCCGCATCCCACGCGGCCTGAGTGAGGATCGCTTCATGCTCGCCGGGATAGGCGGTGCCCTTGTGGACGGCATCGCCGAGATACACACGGTTGTTGAGGATGCGGTAGATGTCGACCTTGTTGAGCGGCTTCCCCCGTTTCGTGGTGGCGCCCTCGGCGCGGAGTTGCCGGGCGAGTTTCATCCCCGACTCCAACTCCACGAACCCCTGAAAGATGCGCCGCACCAGCGCCGCCTCAGTTTCGTTCACCACTAGCTTGCGGTCCCGCACGTCGTAGCCGAGCGGCGGGCAGCCTCCCATCCACATGCCCCGTTTGCGAGAGGCGGCAAATTTGTCGCGAATGCGCTCGCCAATGACCTCTCGTTCAAATTGGGCAAATGATAACAGTATGTTGAGCGTCAACCGCCCCATCGACGTGGTCGTGTTGAACGACTGGGTGACCGAAACAAACGTCACCTGGTTGGCGTCGAATACGTCCACCAGCTTCGAGAAGTCCATCAATGCGCGGCTGAGCCTGTCGATCTTATAGACGACCACAACATCGATTAGCCCGTCCTTGATGTCGGCGATCAGACGTTTCAGCGCGGGCCGTTCCAACGTGCCGCCGGACACGCCGCCGTCGTCGTAGCGATCTCGGACCAGCACCCAGCCCTCGGCGCGCTGGCTGGTGATGTAGGCCTCGCAAGACTCGCGCTGGGCGTCGAGCGAGTTGAACTCCATCTCGAGCCCCTCCTCGCTCGACTTCCGGGTGTAGACCGCGCAGCGAAGTTTCCGCACCGTGACCGGCATGATGCCGGTGCCCTTCGTGTCCTTCTTCATGCGGCACCTCGGCTCGGGCGCAGGCCGAAGAAGACGCGCCCATTCCAGCGGGTGCCGGTGATGCCGCGGGCAATGGCGGACAGAGATTTGTATGGGCGCCCCTGGTAATCGTAGCCGTCGCGGGTGACGGTGACGAGGTGCTCGACGCCCTGGTATTCCCGGATCAGCTGCGTGCCGGCGATCGGCCTGTCATCGCCGCGCATGCGGCGGACGGTGATATTGCCGCCGTCGAACTGTTCGCCCAGCGCCTCTAGGCGGGCGACCGTCTCCGGCTTCAAGCCTCCGTAGGCCAATTCCTGGACCCGGT
>CAIWAJ010000800.1:0-1627 GCA_903910565.1 uncultured Rhodospirillales bacterium | reverse complement strand
TGTTCAACCTGATGAAGGACGAGGAATGCAACTTCTCCATGGGCGTGCCCACGGTGTGGCTCGGCTTCTTCGACTATATCGAGCGCAACCGCGACAAGCTCGACCTCAAGGCGCTGAAGCTGGAGCGTGTGGCAGTGGGCGGTTCGGCGGCGCCGAAGGCGATTATCGAGAAATTCGACAAGCTGCTCGGCACTTTCCTCATCCATGCCTGGGGCATGACGGAGACCAGCCCGCTCGGCGCCATCTGCAACCCGCTGCCCAAGCATCGCGGCCTGCCGCAGGAGGAGATCTACGCGCTGCAAACCAAGCAGGGCCGGCCGATCTACGGCGCGGAACTGCGTATCCTCGGGCCGGATGGCACGGTTCAGCCGCATGATGGTGTGGCGGTCGGCGATTTGCAGATCCGCGGCAATTGGATCGTCTCGCAATACTTCAAGGCGGATGGCCCGGCGACGGACGCGGATGGCTGGTTCACCACCGGGGACGTCGCGAAGATCGATCCGGATGGCTACGTGCAGCTGACCGACCGCTCGAAGGACGTCATCAAGTCCGGTGGCGAGTGGATCAGCTCGATCGACGTGGAGAACATCGCGGTCGGCCACCCCGACGTGCAGGAGGCCGCGGTGATCGGCGTGTATCACCCGCGCTGGCAGGAGCGGCCGCTGCTGCTGATCCATCGCAAGCCCGGGCGGGAGCCGAGCAAGGAGGACATCCTCAACTTCCTCAGCGACAAGATCGCGAAGTGGTGGATGCCGGATGACGTGGTGTTCGTGGAGTCGCTGCCCCACACCGCCACCGGCAAGCTGCTGAAGATCGCGCTGCGCGAGACCTACCGCGATCATTTGACGGCAAGCTGAAGCGTGCCGTTCGACGGTTCGACCCGGCTGCATTTTATCCTGGGCGACCCCATCGCCCAGGTGAAGGCGCCGGGGGGGATGACGGAGGAGTTCCGCGCCCGCGGGCTGAACGCGGTGATGCTGCCGTTGCACGTGGCGCCGGCCGATTTCGACGGTGTGGTTGCGGCGATGACGCAGGCGCGCAACGTCGATGGGTTGATCGCCACCATCCCGCATAAGTTTTCGGCCTATGGGGCCTGCGCCAGTACCTCCGAGCGCTCACGGATTTTGGGCGTGGTCAACGTGATGCGGCGCAATGACGATGGCACCTGGCACGGCGACATGATCGACGGGCTGGGGCTCGCGTCCGCCATTCTTGCCGGCGGCGGTGAGATCGCCGGCAAGCGTTGCCTGATGGTCGGGGCGGGCGGCGCGGGCTCGGCGATTGCGCTCGCACTGCTCGATGAGGGGGCGGGGTTGCTCGCCATCCATGACAGTGATACCGCGCGGCGGGACGCGCTGATCGGGCGGCTCGCGCCGGTGCATCCCGGGCGCGTGGCCGTGGGTTCGGCCGATCCATCGGGGTATGACGTGATTGTCAACGCCACGCCGGCGGGGATGCGGCCGGGGGATGCGCTGCCGCTCGACGTGACGCGGCTGACGCCGGCGATGTTCGCGGCCTGCGTGATCACCGCGCCGGAGGTGCCGACCTGGCTGGCGGCGGCGCGCGCGGCGGGGTGCCGGACGGCGACGGGGACGGAGATGTTCGATTGCATCCTGGTCAGGATGAC
>CAIWAJ010000799.1:0-1969 GCA_903910565.1 uncultured Rhodospirillales bacterium | reverse complement strand
TGTGCCTGCCCCTGGTGAAGCTCGGCTTCACCGCCATCGCCTTACATGTCCCGGCCGGCCTCGCCGGGCTCGATGTCGCCGGCCCGCACGGCTTCAGCGAGGCGCTCTACGCCTTCGTCTCGGCCGCCGCCAACAACGGCAGCGCTTTCGCCGGCCTCTCCGCCAACACGCCGTTCTGGAACCTGATGTTGGCCGCCGCCATGCTGGTGGGCCGCTTCTTCGTCATCATCCCCGTGCTCGCCATCGCCGGCGCGCTGGCCGCGAAAAAGACCGTGCCGCCCTCCTCCGGCACCTTCCCCACCGATGGCGGGCTGTTCGTCGGCCTCGTCGTCGGCGTGATCCTCATCGTCGGCGGCCTCACCTTCTTCCCCGCCCTCGCCCTTGGCCCGATCGTCGAGCATCTCGCGATGCACGCCGGCCAGACCTTCTGAAAACCGGACCCATCCCCATGTCCCGCCCCCGCACCACTTTGCTTGACCCCGCCATCCTCCGCCCCGCCCTGCTCCAGGCGCTCCGCAAGCTCGACCCGCGCCTGATGTGGCGCAACCCGGTGATGTTCTCCGTCGAGGTCGTCTCGACGCTGACCACCATCCTCCTGCTGCGCGACCTGCTGATCGGTGCCCCCCACCCCGGCTTCGCCATCCAGATCAACCTCTGGCTCTGGCTCACCTTGCTGTTCGCGAACTTCGCCGAAGCCGTCGCCGAGGGCCGCGGCCGCGCCCAGGCCGCCAGCCTCCGTCAGGGCCGCGCCGAAACCATCGCCCGCCGCCGCCGCCCAGACGGCAGCACCGACACCATCCCCGCCTCCACCCTGCGCCAGGGGGACGTGGTCGAGGTCGCCGCCGGGGAAATCATCCCCTCCGACGGCGAAGTCATCGAAGGCGCCGCCTCGGTCAACGAGGCCGCCATCACCGGCGAAAGCGCCCCGGTCATCCGCGAGGCCGGCGGCGATCGCTCGGCGGTCACCGGCGGAACCCAGGTGATGTCCGACGTCATCCTCGTCCGCATCACCGCCGCCCCCGGCCACACCTTCATCGACCGCATGATCGCCCTCGTCGAAGGCGCCTCGCGGCAAAAGACCCCCAACGAGATCGCCCTCAACATCCTCCTCGCCGGCCTCACTTTGATCTTCGTCATGGCCGTCGCCACCATCCCCGCCTTCGCCACCTATGCCGGCGGCTCCATGCAGATCCTCGTCCTGGTCGCCCTCTTCGTCACCCTCATCCCCACCACCATCGGCGCCCTGCTCTCCGCCATCGGCATCGCCGGCATGGACCGCCTGATCCGCTTCAACGTCCTCGCCACCTCCGGCCGCGCGGTGGAAGCCGCCGGCGACGTCGACACCCTCCTGCTCGACAAAACCGGCACCATCACGCTCGGCAACCGACAGGCCAGCGACTTCCTGCCCGTCAGCGGCGTCACCCCCGCCATCCTCGCCGACGCCGCCCAACTCGCCTCGCTCAGCGACGAAACCCCCGAAGGCCGCTCCATCGTCGTCCTCGCCAAGGACCGCTTCGGCTTCCGCGCCACCGCGAAGGACGCCGTCTTCGTCCCCTTCACCGCGCAAACCCGCATGAGCGGCGTCGATATCGGCACCCGCCGCATCCGCAAGGGCGCCGTCGACGCCATCCTCGCCGACCACCCCGCCTCCCCGCTGGCCACCGAACTCCGCCAGATCGCCGATCGCATCGCCAAGCAAGGCGGCACCCCGCTGGCGGTCGTCGACGGATCGGCCCTGCTCGGCGTCGTCCACCTCAAGGACATCGTCAAGGGCGGCATCGCCGAGCGCTTCGCCGAACTTCGCCGCATGGGCATCCGCACCGTCATGATCACTGGCGACAACCCACTCACCGCCGCCGCCATCGCCGCCGAGGCCGGCGTGGACGACTTCCTCGCCCAGGCCACCCCCGAAGCCAAACTCGCCCTCATCCGCCAGGAACAGGAAGGCGGCCGCCTCGTCGCCATGTGC
>CAIWAJ010000798.1:0-11768 GCA_903910565.1 uncultured Rhodospirillales bacterium | reverse complement strand
GTCTGGTGGACCAGCCAGCCCATGGAAGAGCCCGAACCGCGCGAGCACCTGCTCGACACCATCGGCTGGATGGGCTGGGACCGGCTGCTGTTCGCCACCGACTACCCCCACTGGGATTTCGATGACCCCGCAACCTGCCTGCCGCTGAAGCTCGACGAGGCCCAACGCCGCGCCTTCTTCCGCGCCAACGCCGACGCGGTTTACGGGCTGGGCTGATTTTGGCGCAGAGCGGTTTTGCTTGCGCCGGCGCGCGCCGGTTTGTATGGTCTGGCTCGCAATTGCAAATCATTCGCAATCGCGAGCCGAAGGATCCCCCGATGCGCCGCCTGCTGCTTGCCGCCCTGCTTGCCCTCGCCGTCGCCCCCCCGGTGCGCGCGGAAGACCCCGGCTTCTCCCTGGTGATCCGCAACCACGTCTTCGAGCCGGCGCGCATCGTGGTGCCGGCGAACGCGAAATTCCGGCTGCTGGTGAAGAACCTCGACGCGTCCGCGGAGGAGTTCGAGAGCAAGGATCTCAAGCGCGAGAAGGTGATCGCGCCCGGCACCGAGGCGGTGATCTTCCTTGGGCCGCTCAAGCCCGGCACCTACCGCTTCGTCGGCGAATATAACGAGGCGACCGCCAAGGGCGAGCTGGTCGCGCAATAGAACCCTGGACACCGCACCGTGCTCTCCACCGCCATCATCGTCTTCCGTGAAATCCTCGAGGCCGCGCTGATCGTCAGCATCGTGATGGCGGCCAGCCGTGGCGCGTCCGGGCGGGGGCTCGCCATCGGCGGCGGCGTCGCCGGCGGCGTCCTCGGGGCGTGCCTGATCGCCGCCTTCGCCGGTGAAATCGCCGCCTCTGTCGAAGGCGTGGGGCAGGAGTTGTTCAATGCCGGCGTGCTGTCCGCCGCGGTGGTGATGCTGGCCTGGCACTCCGTCTGGATGAAGCGGCACGGGCGGGAAATGGCCCGCGAGATGACCGACGTCGCCAACGCCGTGCGCAGCGGCGGGCGGCCGATCCATGTGCTCGGCGTGGTGGTCGGGATCGCCGTGCTGCGCGAGGGCTCGGAGACCGTGCTGTTCCTCTACGGCATCGCGGCCGGCGGCGGCGGGCTGCGGGCGATGGCGATTGGCGGCGCGCTTGGCGTGGCCGCCGGAGTGGCCGTCAGCGCGCTGCTCTACCGCGGCATGCTGCGCATCCCGCCCCGGGTGTTGTTCCGCGTCACCGGACTGCTGATCCTGCTGATGGCGGCCGGCATGGCCTCCCAAGCTGCCGCCTTCCTGGTCGCCGCCGACCTGCTGCCCCCGCTGGGCGCCGAAGTGTGGGACAGCACCGCACTGCTCGACCCCGACAGCATCCTCGGCCGCACCCTGCACGCCCTGGTCGGCTACGACGCACGGCCCGCCGGCGTGCAACTGCTGGTGTTCGCCTTGACGCTGCTGGCCATCACCGCCTGCATGCGCGCCGTCGACCGCCCGCGCGGACGCGCCCGGCCGGCCTGAACAATCCAGGACAGTCGGGGAGTAGGGAAGCAAGGCCAGGGATTCGGCCCGTTGCGCGAAGGCGCGCAAGGGGCAACGCTCTCTCGCCTATGCGCGCCGCTCCCCCGACCGCCCGCGAGACGTTCAGGCGGGCAGTTCGATCAGGATGTCGTCACCGGCGATGCGCACTGCGTAGGTTTTGAGGTCTTCCTCGATCGGCGCTCCCTGGCCTTTGCCGGTGCGGCAGTCGAAGGATCCGGCGTGCAGCGGGCATTCGATCAGCCCGTTTTCGAACCAGCCATCGGTGAGCAGGGCGAAGGCGTGGGTGCAGATATTGTCGGTGACGCAGATCTCGCCGCCCTCGAGGTGATAGACCGCGAGTTGCAGCCCCATGGTTTCCACCGGCACGGCGGTGCCTTCGGCGACGTCGCTCACCTTGGCGATGTTGATCCAGTTTGCCGCTTCACTCATGGACGCACCTTTTGCCGCTACTTGTTGACCGATTCGGATGGCGTGCATCATGGCGCAAGCGCGCGGATGTGTCGCGGGGAGCAGAGTGAATGAGCAGTGAGACGGCCCTGATTCTGGGCGCCGGCCAGACCGGGGCCTATGCCGCGATGGCGTTGCGCGATGCCGGGTTCGCCGGGCGGGTGGTGATGATCGGCGAGGAGGCGCATGCGCCCTACGATCGGCCCCCGTTGTCCAAGGCGATGCTGACCGAGGAGCCACCGCCGGCGCCGGTGGCGTTCCATGACCCGGCGAAGGTGGCGGAACGCCGCATCGAACTGCGGCTGGGCACGCGGGCCGAGGGGATCGACCGCGCGGCGGCGCGGGTGCGGCTGCACGGCGGCCAGGCGGTGGGCTATGACCGGCTGCTGATCGCCACCGGCGGCCGGGCGCGGCGGCTTGGCCTGCCGGGCGGTGAGCGGGTGCTGACGGTGCGCACGCTGGAGGATGCGGCGGCGATCCGCGCCCAACTGCGCCCGGGCGCACGGGTGGTGTGCATCGGCGCCGGGGTGATCGGGCTCGAGATCGCTTCCTCCGCGCGGGCGCGCGGTGCGGAGGTGACGGTGGTGGAGGCCGGGCCCGGCTGCATGGGCCGCTCGCTGACGCCGGAATTCGCGGCCTGGATCGAGGCGCTGCACCGCCGCGCCGGCGTGGCGTTCGAGTTCGGCGCCGCGATCGCGGAGATCACGCCGGACGCGGTGGTGACGGCCACGGCGCGCCACGCGGCGGATGTGGTGATCGCCGGGATCGGCATTGTGCGCAACACCGAGATCGCCGCCGAGGCGGGCCTCGCGGTGGAGAACGGCGTGCTGGTCAACGAATACGCCGCCACCGCGGACCCGGCGGTGTTCGCCGCCGGCGACGTGGCGGCCTTCTTCCACCCGCTCTACGGCCGCGTGCTGCGGCTGGAGGCCTGGCGGCACGCGCAGAACCACGGCATCGCCGCCGGCCGCGCGATGGCCGGGGACGCCAAACCATATGACGACCTGCCGTGGTTCTGGACCGATCAGCACGGCGTCAACCTGCAACTCGCCGGGCTGGTGGACGCGGCGGTGACCACGGTGCATCGCGGCGACCCCGCTTGCGCCTCCTTCGCGGCCTTCCATCTCGATGCGGCGGGGCGGGTGGTGGCC
Source organism: uncultured Rhodospirillales bacterium (assembly GCA_903910565.1). Classification (GTDB taxonomy): domain Bacteria; phylum Pseudomonadota; class Alphaproteobacteria; order Acetobacterales; family Acetobacteraceae; genus CAIYPH01. Next base: position 8,665 of record CAIWAJ010000798.1, on the reverse strand, counting down.
GCCACCGGGATCAACGCGCCACGCGAGGTACGCGCCGCCCAGGCGCTGATCCCGCTGGCCCGCCCGGTCGACGCGGCGGCGCTGGCGAACCCCGCGACCAATTTGCAGCGCCTGGTCGCTGATCTGCGCAAGGGTGCCTAGACCGGCAGCGTCACCCGCGCGCGCAGCCCTCCCGTCGGGCGGTTCTCCAGCACCACGTCGCCGCCATGGGCGCGCAGGATGTTGCGCGCGATCGGCAAACCGAGGCCGACGCCGCCGGTCTCGCGCGAGCGGCTTTCCTCCATGCGCTGGAACGGCTGGAACATCCGCTCCATCTGGTCTTCGGCGATCCCCGGCCCCTCATCGTCGATGGTGATGCTGACCTCCTTTCCCTCGGCCGCCGGAAGCGGCCTGCCGAGGCGGACATGGGCGGCAGAGCCATAGGCGACGGCATTGCCGATGAGGTTGGAGAGGGCGCGCTTGAGGGAGAGCGGGCGGGCGCGGATGGCGAGATGCTCCGGCCCGTCCATGCTGAGCCGCTCGGCGCAGGCGGGGCGCGCGTCGGCGGTTTCATCGAGGATGGTGCGCAGCAGTTCGGCGATATCGATGCGCGAACTTGCCTCGGCCGCGGCGGAGTCGCGCCCGAAGGCGAGGGTGGCGGAGACCATCGCCTCCAGCTCGTCGAGGTCGGCCTGCATGCGCCCGCGCAGTGTTTCGTCCTCGATGAATTCCGAGCGCAGGCGCATCCGGGTGATCGGCGTGCGCAGGTCATGCCCGATGGCGGTCAGCATCAGCGTGCGGTCATGCACGAAGCGGCGGATGCGGCTGGCCATCGTGTTGAACGCCGCCGCGGCGGTGACGACCTCGGAGGGCCCGGACTCCGGCAAGGCCGGGGAATTGACGTCGCGGCCCAGCCGGTCCGCCGCGGCGGCCAGCACGGCGACCGGCGAGGTGAGGCGGCGAACCGCCCAAACGGTCATGATCGCCGCGGCGGCCGTCATCAGCAGGAAGGCGATGATGAAGGAGGGCGAGTTCCACGGTCGCAGCGGCTCCAGTGCGAAGCGCTGGTTGAGCCAGATGCCGTCGGGAAAGCGCAGCCCGATAACGATCATCCCGACATCGCCACCCCCGAGCACCAGGGAGTCCGACGGCCGCAGCAGAACCGGCAGCGGCACCATCTGCATCTCGCCGGTGATCTGGTGGGCGAGGACAATGTCGGCCTGGCGCAGCGGGTCCTGCGGCGGCAGCGGCTCCAGGGCGGTCGCGTGGGTGTCGGCCTGCGCCACATCCGCGATCGCGGCCGGCCGCTCGGCCGCCCCGCGCAATGCCAGGCTGCGATAGGTGCCCATGGCCTGTTGCGCCACGTCATGGATCTGCACGTTGCGCTGCAGATCGGCATGATCGAGCGCGTGGATCACCAGGCCGGCGGCCTGCACCACCGCGAGGCCGGCGAGAAGTACGAGGGCCGTCCGGGTGGCGAGGCTATGCGGCCACGCCGCCTGCCTCACCGGCGTTTGACCTCGGCGGCCAGCACGTATCCTCCGCCGCGCACCGTTTTGATCACCTGGGCGTTGCGCCCCTCATCGTCGAGTTTGCGGCGCAGACGGCTGATCGCGACGTCGATCGCGCGGTCATAGGGGCCAGCCTGGCGCCCGCGCAGCAGGTCGAGCAGCATGTCGCGTGTCAGGACCCGGTTGGCGCGCTCGACCAGGATCGACAGCAGGTCGAACTCCCCGCCGGTCAGCGGCACCTCCACTCCATCCGTCCCGGTCAGCCGGCGCCGCACGGTATCGATCGTCCAATCGGCGAACTGGATCCAGGCGGTCGCATGCACCGGCCCCAGCTCGCCCGATCGCCGCAGCACCGCGCGCACGCGGGCCAGCAGCTCACGCGGGTTGAACGGCTTGGCCATGTAGTCATCCGCGCCGAGCTCCAGCCCGGCGATGCGGTCGTTATCCTCGCCCATCGCGGTCAGCATGAGAATCGGCACCGGCGATTGGGCGCGCAGCCAGCGGGCGAAATCGAGGCCGCTTTCGCCGGGCAGCATCAGGTCGAGCACGATGAGGCTGTACTCGGCCTGCGACCACATCCGGCGGGCCTCGCGCGCATCCTTCGCGGTGCCGACGCGATAGCCTTCGCGCTCGAAAAAACGCGCCAGGAGATCCCGAATTTCGGCATCGTCATCGACGACCAGCAACGTCGCGTCGATCGGCACGGAGGTGGCTTGGGGAATGGCGGCTTCCATCATGGCGCGATGATACCGCATTCCGCCGCCGCCGCGCACTATGCCGGCAGCGCGCCGGGAGGCGGCGCGTCGGCGGGTAATCGGCGGAAAAATCACAGGTTTTCCGGGCACGCGCGGTCATGATGGCGGCGGTGTTGCAATTAGTCGCAATTGCCGCCACAGCCGCACGCATGATCCCCCCCGCACCGCCCCCTGCCGCCCGCGCCGGGCTTGACCGACTGGCGGCTCTGCACCCCGAGTTCGCGGGGATCGAGGCGTCCGCCGGCCCGCTGCCGTGGCGGCGGCGCACCCCGGGATTCGCGGGTTTGCTGCAGGCCATCATGGGCCAGCAGATCAGCAACCAGGCCGCCGCGGCGATATGGCGCCGCCTCGCCGCGCTGCCGGGCGCCCTCACTCCTGCGGGCCTGTTGGCGCTCGATGATGAGGCCTTGCGCGGCGCCGGCCTCTCGCGCCCCAAGGTCTCCCATGCCCGCTCCCTGGCGGCGGCCTATGTGGCGGGGGTGCTCGACGACACCAGGATCGCGGCGATGGACGATGACGCCGCGATCGCCGCGATCTGCGCCGTGCGCGGCCTGGGACCATGGACCGCCGAGGTCTACCTGCTGTTCGCGCTCGAGCGCGAGGACGTCTTCCCCGCCGGCGACATCGCGCTCGCCGGCGCGCTGGCGCACCGTCGCGGCCTCGATGCCCGCCCCGGCCCGGCCGAACTGCGCCGGATCGCCGCGGACTGGGCGCCCCACCGCTCCCTCGCCGCCCGCCTGCTCTGGCACCATTGGCGCCACGTGACCGGGCGCCCGGCGATGGATGACCTGCCAATTCCCTGACCCGCCCGGCCGGTTCGCAAGAGTCTCTTTACCATCGCCCGCTATGGTGCCCGCGCAACCCTGGACATCGCGCCCGATGGCCCCAAACGACGACGCCAACCGCAACATCCCGGCCCCGTTGCAGGAATTCCTGCCAACGACATTTCTCGAGCGCGGCATCGCCGTGCCGTTCACCACGCCGATCCTCCTGGGGACGCGGGCGCGACCCGGCTCGCGCAGCATGATGGAGCTGATCGTGCCCAACCCATCGGGGGGACGGGGCGTCTATATCCTCCCGTGGGAGGATATAACGGCGCTGTGCCGGCCAACCGTGCATGACGCGCGGCTCACCTCGGTGATCGCCGAGGTCCCCGGTGCCACGCCGGCCAGCATTCGCAAGGCGGCCCGCGAGACGGCTGCCCTCGGCCTGGCGGGGCGCGCCGCCGCCGCCGCCGCCCGTTCGGCGGATGTCACCGAGCGGCAGGCCAACCTGACGGCCAATTTCGAGCTGTTGCTGGCCTTGGTCCGACATGTCGAGACGGCCGAGAACCGCGTGCCCGACCCGGAGCGGGAACGGCCGGCGGAGCTGGAGCGGCGGGCCCGGCGGGTCATCGCAAGGATCGCGCCCGAGCTTGGTCGGACCCATGAGGCGATCGCCAACGCGCTGGAAGAAATCGCCGTTCTGTTCAGCGGAGTGGGTTTCGGCGCCGGCTCCAGCCAGGGCCGGATTCCCCGGCTGCTCGGCCGGCTCCTCGAAATGCGCACCAGCTTGCAGCCCTTCATGGAAGCGGCCGCGGGCGATATCGCCCAGGAGGCCGACCTCGTCGCCGGCGCGCTCGACCTGACGATCGGTTGCTCCCGCATCGTGCTGGCCGATATCCACGCCGCCGCGGCCGATGTTCCCGCGCTGCTGCGCCGATGGCTCGTCGAGCCTGATCCCTTGTCGGAACTCCTCGCGCGGCCGGAGTGGTTGCTTGACGGGTGGGACGCCATCGCCGCGCTGTGGGAGACCTGCGCCGCCCATCGCGGCCAGGAGGAAGCGCTCGGCGAGATCTGCGGCCTCATCCCCTCGGTGCCGCGCGAGATCGGCAGTTGGGTCGGTCATCAGTTGAATGTCGATGCCATGGTGCACCGCCATCACCGCAGGGTGATCCTGCTGGAGGACTGGCGGACCGGGCGATGCATAACGGACATCATTCAGCGCAACGAGACACTGCTGGAGCACGCGGCATGACGGAACTGGCGGGCCAGAATGGCACGGTCGCGCGCCCGCTGCTGCGCGCCGTGCAATCGGATCTGCTTGGGGCGCAGGACGTGCAGATCCTCAAGGTCGTCGCCATGGTCGACAAGCTGCCGGCGCGCGGCGCGGCCGACCAGTTCATCGCGCCCATCCGGCCGCGGCTGGCGGCGCTGCGTCCACAGCGGGCGATGAACTTCACCCGCCTGCTGTATCTGCCGCTGCAACCGATGATCGTTCAGCCGACGGCCTGGCGGCGCGATGCCCTGGCCGTGCCCCGCTCGGCGCTGCTGCCGCTGTCCCGCCAGGTCCGTTCCGGGCTCGGCGATGAGGCGGCGGAATTGGATCGCCGGATCAGCGCGCTGACAAGCGTCCATGAAGCGGAAATCCGGACCATCGGCGCCGAGCTGTGGCCGCGCGCCAGCGCGATACTCGCCGCCGCGCCCCCGCCGGAGGATTGGAGCGCGGCGACCGGCCTGCAACCGGCCGATCATCGCGCCATCCTGGATCTCGTGGTCGCGGCCCTCGGCGGCGGCGCCGCGATCGAGACCATCGTGGCGCAGGCTCTGCGCGGTAAACCTCCGGCGGCGGTTGATCTCGAGGTGCTGTTGACACAGGCGCTCGGCGTCGGCGCGACCTCATTCTCGGCGATTGCGATGCTGCTCGCCACGCGCCTGCCGAACGCCCAGCCGGTGCTGATGATGGCCGATGACATCGCCGCACGGAAGGGCGAGCCGGCGATGCGGCTGGCGGTGGACCAGATCATCGACGCGGCGATCGACCGGGTGGAAGCCAACATCTCAGAGAGCGTGCAACTCTCCCAGGCGGCCTCCGCGTTGCGCGGCGTGGTCGCCCTGCTTCAGGATCTCGAACTGCAATGCGCGTCGCGGCCGAGCCGCAAGGCACGGATCGTGCAGTTGCGGCGGTCGATCGATATGGCCAGCCGGGAGCAATTCAACGAGGCGATGACCGGGAAACTTCTGGTCCCCGCCGAGGCGCTGGCCCAGGCGAATGATGCCGAGGTTGCGCAGCTCGAGACCGCCGCACGGGATCTGCGCCGTTTCGAAGGTATCGCGAGCCGCCTCGGCGGCGCCGAGCATTACAGCAGCAAGCTGAAGGCCGCGGCCGGCGCTCTCAAGCCGCGCGATGGCGAGACCATGCAGGTGACCGTCGACCGTGTGCGGCTGATCGAGATCCTGCAGGGCTCCGAGGCCGCGGCGGCGGCCATGCCGTCGTGAGCGTACTCGGAAGGGCGGCCTCCGAAGCCCTACTCGCTGGCCCGCAACCGATGGGTGCTTGAGGCCGCGGCGACCAGGTTGCCGGCCTCGTCCCGCACTTCGCTGCGGCAGAAGAAGATCTGCCGACCGCCGCCGATCCGGGTCCCCGTCGCGGTCAACCGGCCTTGCCGGGCGCGGCCGATGAAGGAGGTCGTCAGGTCGACCGTGACGGAGCGGCGGGCGACATCGCCTTCCGTCCACACGCCCGCGGCTGCGGCCACCTCGTCGAGCAGCGCCATCAGCACGCCGCCATGGGCGGTTTGGTTGCGGTTCATATGGCGTTCGCCGAGATCGCAGATGACGACGCAGTGGCCATCCCCCCACTCGGTCATGCGAAATCCCAGCAGATCATGAAACGGCGAGGAGCGGCCGCGCAGGTCGGTCGATGTGTGGTCGTGCGTCATCACATCGCTTTGCCGCGCCGGGACGCGAACGTCAAACCGGGACAGTGGATCAGGCGATTTGCAGGTTCTGCACGGCGGTCTCGAGCTCGGCGAAACTGGGCATGTGCTGGTTCGGCGCCATTTTCCGCCCGGTCTCGACGCTGACCTGCGGCGCGTTGCCGTGCAGATGAGCCACCAGCACGGCGCGCACCACTTCGTTGTACTTCGACTCCTCCTCGATCACCCCCTTGAGGCGCCCGGCGAAGGGGGCGGCGATCCCGTAGGCCAGAAGAATCCCCAGAAACGTACCGACCAGCGCGCTACCGATCATCGCGCCGAGCACGGCGGGCGGCTCGTTGATGTGCGACATCGTCTTGATGACGCCGAGCACCGCGGCGACGATGCCGAGCGCGGGCAGGCCGTCGGCCATGGTTTGCAGGGCGTGGGCGCTGTGCAGCTCCTCGTGGAGGGTCTTTTTCAGCTCGCGGGCCATGACGTCCTCGATCTGATTGGGATCGTCGGCGTTCATGCCGATCATTCGCAGGTAGTCGCAGACCATGTCCGAGGTGTGGTGGTTCTTCAGCAGCTTGGGAAACTTTTGAAAGGCGGCGCTCTCGGCGGGCTTTTCGATGTGTGGTTCCAGCGCCATCGAGCCTTTGGTGCTGGCGAGGCGGACAAAGAAATAGAGCAGGCTGAGCAGGTCGATGTAGTCGGCTTTCTTGTAGGCCGCGCCCTTGAGGGCCTTGCCGATCCCGCCGAGCGCATGTTTCACGTCATGGATCGAGTTGGACATGATGAAGGTGCCGATCGCGGCGCCTCCGATCGTCATCATCTCGTGCGGCAGCGCCTCGAGCACGGGTTCGAGATTGCCGCCCGACAGGATGAAACTGCCGAAGACGCAGACGAAGACGAAGATCAGGCCACCGATGGTCGTCATGGCGCGGGTATCTGGCCCGGTTGGATCGACTTCAGCACCACGATCGCGACCCGCCGGTTGGCCGCGGCAAGCGGGTCCTGCGGGAGCAGGGGGTCGCGATCGGCACTCCCGGTCACCCGGCGGAAGCGGTTCTCGGAGAGACCGTTCTCCACCAGGAGGCGCCGGGTCGCGTTGGCGCGTTCGGCCGACAATTCCCAGTTCGAGCGACCTTCGCCGCGGAATGGCGCGGCATCGGTGTGGCCACTGATGGCGACGTCTTCCGGCAGGCGGGCCAGGACGGGGGCGATTTTTTGCAGCAGCAGGCGGGCGCGATCATTTACCGACGCGGAGCCGGTGGCGAACATGGGTTGGCGATCCTCGTCGAGCAGCTGGATCCGCAACCCCTCCTGCGTCATGTCGATGCGGAGCTGACGGGAGAGTTCGGCCAGCGCCGTGTCCATCTGCACCGCCTCGCGGATTTGCGCGGCGGCTTTCTCGAAGGCGGCGCGTTCGCGGCGTTCCTGTTCGGCGCGGAAGGCGGCTTCGTCGATCTGCTGGGCCGAGGCGCCAGCGCCGGTGTTGGCGAGGTTCTGGCCATCGGCGGGCGTCTGGGCCTGGGCCGCGGCCTGGCCGGCACCGGGCGCTTTGGGGCCGTTCGTGCGCAGGGTGGCGAGCGCGCGGCCGGCGGGGCGGTTGCGGGTTCCCGCGGTATCGGCGGCGTCCTCCTCGTCGGGGGCCTGCTCGCTGTCGGGGTCATCGACCGGGGGGGCCACCGAGGAGTTCTTGCCGGGGGCGATGGCCTGGGTTCCGCGATCGGAGACCAGGGAGCCGTCGCTGAAAGGTGTCTTCCCGCCGAAAGGCTGGCCATTGCCGGAGTGGCCGTTGCTGATGACGTTGGTTGGCGTGAAGTAGTCGGCGAGGCCGCGGCGCTGTTCCTCGCTGGTGGCGTTGAGCAGCCACATCAGCAGGAAGAAGGCCATCATTGCGGTCACGAAATCGGCATAGGCGACCTTCCAGGCGCCACCGTGATGGCCACCCTCGACGACCTCTTCCTTGCGGATGACGACGCCGCCGCGATCGCCCTTCTTGTCCTTCGCGCTCATGCCACTCCTGTATCGGCCGCGCTGGGCGGCTGGGGGCAGAGTGTCAGGGAGGGGTTAAAGCGGGATGAATGAGGGGGTCAGGGGCGCCAGATACTGGGCATTTCGGCGAGGATACGGGTGACGTCCGGCATCGCGTTATAGCCATGGAAGCTGAAGCGCAGCCGGCCATGGCCGTTCCAGGCGAAGACTTTGCGGGCGTGCAGCTCGTTGCACATCGCCTGGGCCTCGGAACTGTCCATGCAGACATTGGCGCCGTGGCGGGCGGGGTCGGCGGGGGTGGTGAGGGGGATGCCGAGCCTCGTCAGCCCCTCGATCAGCGCCGCGGTGAGGCTGGAGACATGGCGGTGCAGCAGCGCCTGGTCGTGGCGATCCAGATAGTCGAGCGCCGCGTTGAGCACATAGACCGGCCCGTGCGCCGGGTTGCCGCGGGTGAAGCGCAGCCCGCCGGGCTTGACCTCGATCGGCCCCGCCCAATCCGGCCGGGAGAAGCCGGCGATGGAGTGCCAGCCCGCGGTGGTCGGCACCCAATCGGGCTGGCGGGTGCGGTTCCAATAGGCGATCGCGGTGCCGGTGGTGCCGAGTAGCCATTTGTAGCAGGCGGAGAAGGTGAAATCGGTCAGCGTCGCGTCGATCGGCATCCAGCCGGCGGCCTGGGTGAAATCGACCACCAGCAGCGCGCCCACCTTGTCGGCCGCGCGGCGCAGGGCGGCGATGTCGAAGCG
>CAIWAJ010000797.1:0-3274 GCA_903910565.1 uncultured Rhodospirillales bacterium | reverse complement strand
GGAACGAGGTCTTCGCCGCCTCGGTGCTCTCGGCGCGCAACCGCACGCTGACCGCCTATCTGCTCGCCATGCTCTCGGAAAGCCCGCTCTCCTACCAGTTCGCCGGCGGGCTGCTGCTGATCGTGCCGAGTGTGTTGTTCATCTTCCTGGTGCGCCGGCATCTCTTCGCCATGTGGGGCATTGCAAGCCGATGAGAGAGGACTGACATGGCCGGCATCACCATCGAGGGCATCCGCAAATCCTTCGGCACCACCACGGCGCTCGAAGCCGTCAATCTTGACGTCGCGGACCGCGAATTCGTCGCCCTGCTCGGCCCCTCCGGCTGCGGCAAGACCACGCTGCTGCGCATCATCGCCGGGCTCGAAACCCAGACCGCCGGCCGCGTGCTGATCGGCGGGCGGGATATTTCCGCCCTGCCGCCGCGCGCCCGCGGGCTCGCCATGGTGTTCGAGAACTACGCCGTGTTCCCCCATCTCAAGGTGCGCGACAACATCGCCTTCGGCCTCAAGATGCACGGCGCCGATGCCACCCGCATCGCCCGGCAGGTGGAGCGCACCGCCTCCCTCCTGCGGCTGGAACCGCTGCTCGATCGCTACCCCGCCCAGCTCTCCGGCGGCCAGCGCCAGCGCGTCGCCGTGGCCCGGGCGTTGGCGGTGGAGCCGGCGGTGCTGCTGATGGACGAGCCGCTCTCCAATCTCGACGCCCTGCTGCGGCTCGATATGCGCGCCGAGCTCAAGGAAATCCTCAGCGAGGCCGGCACCACCACCCTCTACGTCACCCATGACCAGACCGAGGCGATGGCGCTGGCCGATCGCATCGCCGTGCTGCATGGCGGCCGCGTCGAGCAGGTCGGCACGCCGTCGGAGATCTACCACTGGCCGGCCACCCGCTTCGTCGGCGGCTTCGTCGGCTCGCCGCCGATGAACTTCCTGCCGCGCGACGGTGCCGTCCTCGGCATCCGCCCGGAGGATATCGACCTCGTCGGCCCCGGCGAGGGCATCGCCTTCCGGGTTAACGTGGTGGAGCCGCTCGGCGCCCAGACGCTGCTGACCGGCATCGCCGAATCCCATCTCCTGCGCGTCGCGCTCAACGGCGAGCACCGCATCGCCGCCGGCAGCGACCTCCATATCCGCCCCCGCCCCGAGCGCATCCGCTGGATGGATGCCGACACCGGACGCGCCACGACAAGGACCGAGACCACCCAATGACGACCGATCGCATCGAAGCCGCCCACGCGACCCTTCGCGCCAATGACCGCGGCGGCTACACCGTGCCCAATCCGCGCATCTATCCCTTCCAGTGGAACTGGGATTCCGCCTTCGTCGCCATGGGCTTCGGCACCTTCGACATGTCCCGCGCCTTCGATGAGATCGACCTGCTGCTGAAGGGCCAATGGGAGAACGGGCTGGTTCCCCATATCGTCTTCCACGCCCCGGCCGATAACTACTTCCCCGGGCCCGGCGTATGGGGCACCAACCAGACGGTGCCCTCCTCCGGCATCACCCAAAGCCCGGTGCTCGCCTCCGCCGCACGGCATCTCTGGGAGGCGACCAAGGGCCAGCCCGAGGCCGAGGCTCGCCTCGCCCGCATCTACCCCGGCCTGGTGCGCTACCATGACTGGTGGCACACCACGCGCGACCCTGAGGGTACCGGCCTCGTCACCACGCTCCACCCATGGGAAACCGGCGGCGACAATTCCCCGGCCTGGGACCAGCCGCTGGAACGCGTGCCGAGCGAGACCGTCACCCAAGTCGTCCGCCGGGACGACAAGGTGGTCGATCCCTCGATGCGCCCGCTCGCGATCGACTACCAGCGCTACATCCATCTGGTCGACACCTACCGCGCCGCGGGGTGGGACCCCGCGAAGATGCTGGCCGTGTCCCCCTTCCGCGTCGCCGATATCGGCACCAATGCCATCCTGCACCGCGCCGAACTGGACCTGCTGGCGATGTCCCACCGCTTCGGCACACCGGCCGAGCGCGCCCGCATCGTCGAGCGCATCCCGGCGATGGGAGCCGCCATCGGCCGACAGTGGGATGCTGCGGACGGGCATTTCTACTCGCGGGACCTGATCTCCGACACGCCCATCAAGGTGGCCACCTCAGGCGGCTTCCTGCCACTCTGGGCCGGCTGCGCCAGCGCCGCCCAGGCCGGCGCACTCGAGTCCACGCTGATGGGCTGGCTGCGCCAGGTGCGCTACGCCGTGCCCTCCACCAACCCCGCCGACCCCCGCTACGAGCCGCGGCGCTACTGGCGCGGGCCGATCTGGTCGGTGGTCAACTGGATGATCGCCGAGGGCTTCGCCGGCTACGGCTACACCGACATCGCCGGCCGCATCCGCGCCGATACGCGGGCCCTGGTGACCAAGAACGGCTTCTGGGAATACTTCGACCCCCGCGACGGCACCGGCCTCGGCGGCCCCGATTTCTCCTGGACGGCGGCGATCGACCTGTTGCTGACACCCGCCTGATCCCGTCATTCTGCCGCTGACGCGGCGGAGCGACGCATGATCCTGGTGTTCGAGATGAACTGGTCCGGCACGGTCCATGCGCCGGGCAATGCCGCGACCATCCAGGCCATTGCCGCCGGCTGCCCGGGCCAGGAAGTCCGCGTTTACGCCGAACCCGGCCATCTCCGGGAGCTGCGGCTGGACGGCATCGCCGGCCACTCGATCGCGCTCTATCCGCATTTCCAGGGCCGCCCCGGCATCGTCGCCTGGGGCCGCCTGCGCCACGAATTCGCCCTGCTGCGCGCCGCCCTGGCTGCGGTGCCGGCCGGAGAACCCTGCCTGCTGATGCTCCTCTCCACCACCTCCACCGCCATCTTCGCCGCCGCCCTCGCCGCCCGGCTGCGGCCCGGCACGCGGGTGCAGATCGGCCTGCACGGCGATCTCAACGAGCTCACCGGCGGCCGCTCGCGCCACCCGCTGCGCCGCGCCTTCGATCTCCACGCCGCGATGGCCCGCCCCTGGCGCCACCTCCGCTTCCTCGTGCTGGAGGACGCCATCCGCGACGAACTCGCCCGCCTCGCGCCCGCCGCCCTGCCCCGCACCGACGTGCTGCCGCTGCCGATCAACGCCACCGAACTGCCCGCCACGCCCGCCGTCACGCTGGCCTCCCCGATCCGCTTCGGCTTCGTCGGCCAGGCCACCGAGGCCAAGGGCATCACCAGCTTTCTCGCCATCGCCCGCGCCATGTAGGCGCGCCCCGGCGCGGCCGCCGAGTTCGACGTCCTCGGTCGCGCCGACCCGCGCCACCCACCGCCCGACGCCAGC
>CAIWAJ010000796.1:0-1983 GCA_903910565.1 uncultured Rhodospirillales bacterium | reverse complement strand
CGCCGAAGCGGGCATAGAGCGGCAGGGTTTCGGCGGCGCTTTGCGGCTTCACCGCCAGCACCACGGCCGAGGGCGTGAAGCCGGACGGGATTTCCTCGGCGCTGGCCACCACGGTGACTTCCGGGCCGGGGGAGGCCGGGCGCATCGGATCGACGGCGACGGCGGCGGCGAGGCCGCGTTCGCGCCAGCCGGCCAGCATGGCGCCGCCCATTTTGCCGAAGCCGACCAGCAGGATCGGCGGGATCGCGCTCATGCCTCGCCCACGCATTCGAGCATGGCGGCCGCCAGCGCGTCGGCTGGGGACTTGCCGCCCCACAGCACGAACTGGAAGGCGGGGAAGAAGCGCTCGCATTCGGTGATGGCGATATCGATCATGTCCTCGAGGCTTTCGGCGGAGGCGCCTGGCGCGCCGCGCAGCAGAACGGAGTGGCGGAAGACCGGCATGCCGTCATCGGCGTCCATGCCGAAATGGCCGATCCACAGCCGCTCATTGGCCAGCGCCAGTAGCTCGTAGAGCGCCGCCCGGCGCTTTTCGGGCACCTTCAGATCGAAGGCGCAGGTGAAATGCAGGGCGCTGATTTCGTGCGACCAGGCGAAATACAGCCCGTAATCGCACCATTTGCCCGGCGCCTCCGCCGCCATTTCGGCATCGCTGCGGCGGTCGAACACCCAGTCATTCGCGGCGACGATTTGTTCCATCACATCGAGAGGATTGGCGGCCTGTTCGCGGTAGTGGCTCATATGCGCCGACATGCGGGGTCTCCCGATCCAAAAGTGCAGGCCGATCGTCACGATGGCCCCCTGGGCCATGCTCCGTGACTTTTACGAGTCGAGCCTACAGATCGATGGAATCGTGCCGCAAGGGGGCAAGATGTTGTGTTTGAAACTTCACACGCCCGCCACGCCGTCGCCTCAGGCGACCATTCCCGGCTCGTCATCCCCCATCGCCTGGGCCTCAAGCGCGGACAACCTTGCCTCGATCGCGGTAAGGCGCGCCTCGGCTTCCTCCTGCCCGGCCCGGGCACGGGCGGCGAGCTCCAACGCGGCGTCCATCTCCTCGCGCTTCACCAAATCAAGCCGGCGGATCGTCTCGTCCACCCGCGCGCGCACCAGCGCCTCCGCCTCGTCGCACAGGCCCGACAGCACCGACATCGCGCCGCCCGCCACCCCCGCCAAATCCTCGAATATCTTCGGCCGCTCGCCCATGAAAACCTCCTCGCGTGTTGGCACCTATATAGGGATAGGCCGGCATGGATACAGTGGGTTGGGGGGGAGGAAGGAAGCGCTTCTTTTTTGAAAAAAAGAAGCAAAAAACTTTTATCCGTTTGGGGGGATCTCTAATTGTTTTGATATCGGAACGAAATGGGCGTGCGTTGGCCATACGGAGACGGTCTCAATTTTGGGATTTTGGGCTTCGCCGCCTCATTGCGGAGGGCGGGAGGCGACCTGACTTGGGGCGGGGGGGAATCATTCGCGCTCGCGCGCCTGAGCCGCAGCCGGACGCGGGCCGGTTTGCGGGCGCGGATTCCGCCCTTGCGGCGCGACGCGGGCCGGGTGCCGGCGGATTCCGGGCGGGGGCGTGAGGTGGCGCGCTTGGGCCGCTCGGGCGGGATCTCGCCGGCGGCGAGGCGCTCCAGGAGATCGGCGAGCTGGGTCATGGTCGATTCGACGTAGCGCCAGGCTTCGGCCTGCTCCGCCCGCCGCGCCGCGCCGGGCAGAATCCGGCCGAACAGCGCGGCAAACCACAGCGCGAGCGCGCTCAGGCGCCGCAGCTTTTCGATCGCGCGCAGGACGGGGGAGGGGGCGGGATTGCTCATGCGAGGTGTATAGCGCTCCTCCGATTAATTGTCAATCATAAAAACACATAAAGTTAGAAAAATGTACCGTCCTCTCCCAACCCACCCCGGTGTGCGGGCGAAGCCCAAAAATCCCGCCAGTGCGATAAAGCCCCAGAAGGACTCATAGCCAAACGGATAAAAGTTT
>CAIWAJ010000795.1:0-1908 GCA_903910565.1 uncultured Rhodospirillales bacterium | reverse complement strand
TTGGTATCGACGCAGATGCGCTTGGTGCCGATGGGGTGGTTGGTCGGCAGCAGCTTCTCGGCCACCTTGGGGTCCTTGACGATCTCGCGGATCTTCTCGTGGACGAAGTCCACCGCGGTGTCGTTGCTCGCCTTGTTGAGCGCGAGATCGTTGTAGGACTGCATGAAATACGTGCCGCCGAGCTTCCAGCGCGCCTCGTAATTGGCCCGCCGCGCCGCCTCGTCATCAGCGAGCGCCGATTTGTCGTTGAGCGGCGACAGCACGCCAGAGCGCATGGTCTTCGCCTCCGCGCGGCGCCTGGCATAGTCCTGCTTCCAGGACTGCTCGTATTCCGGCGTCATCTTCCCGTTGCGCGACGGGATGGAGAAGTTCGGCGTGCGCTGGAACACGATGACCCGCCCGGCCTCCTCGGCGATCACCGGGATCGACTGGATGGCGGACGATCCGGTGCCGATCACCGCCACGGTGCGGCCGGTGAAATCGACCTTCTCATGCGGCCATTGGCCGGTATGGAAGGTGCGGCCCTTGAAGCTTTCGCGCCCCTCGATGTCCGGCATGCGGGACGAGGAAAGGCAGCCAGTGGCCATCACCACATGCCGCGCCGTCACCGTCTCGCCGGTATCGGTGCCGACCGTCCAGGTATCGGCGCCGGGATTCCAATGCGCCGAGGTCACGCGGGTGTTGAAGGTGATGTCGCGCCGCAGGTCGAACCGGTCTGCCACATGGTTCGCGTAGGCGAGGATATCCGGCTGGGCCGAGAACAGCTCCGGCCAGTGCCATTCCTGCTGCAATTCCTCGGAGAAAGCATAGGAATACTGCATGCTCTCCACGTCGCAGCGCGCGCCGGGGTAGCGGTTCCAGTACCAGGTGCCGCCGACGCCGCTGCCGGCCTCGAACACAAGCGCGGTCATGCCGAGCTTGCGCAGCCGATGCAGCAGATACATGCCGGCGAACCCGGCGCCGACCACGATTACGTCAACGTCGCTGGCACCGCGGCCCGGCTGGCCTGCACCCGACATATCCTGCGGCATTGTTCTTCTCCCCTGCGCGTGATCTCGCTACTCGCAGGCTAGTCAAACCGGCGCGACGTGGCAGGTCAACACTCCGTTGCGGCAATCGCCGCATCCCCGCCGTGCGGCAGAAGCGCAGGCTGCCTGGGGTCAATACCCCCGCGTCGTCTTCCAAATCCGCCAGCGCCAAGCCGCCCAGGCCACGACGCCGGCGGCCAGGGCAACCGGGATCAGCAGCAACGCGAACCACAGCATCAGCGCCGCCATCCCGATGGCCACCGCGGCCAGCGCGACGATCACCGCCATGCGGAATATCCGGTTGGCAATCGGGGTTGGCGGCGGGTCGATGAACCTGCCATCGGCCGTCATGCGGATCTCGTCGTCGGGGACGCGTCGGATGATGAGTTTCATGGTTCGCTGAGCCTGCCGCGCTGCGATCCGTCTTACAATAGTCCGCCGGATTACGCTTCCGTCAGGCCGCCGGCGGGGCCATGGCGAGCGCCGCGCGGCAGATACGTGCCCAGAGGTCAAACGAGACGTCGAACGCCCGCTCGCCCGGCGCGAACCGGTCGATATAGCCATGCAGCAGCCCCGGCACATGCGCGATCACCTCGCCGGCCTGATGCTCGGCAGTCGCGCGTGACACGACCAGCAGGCGGGCTGGGCCGAGGCGCCGCAAGGTGGCGAAGAGATGGGCGATTTCACGCGGTGTGAGCGTGCCGTTGGACTTGTGGAAAACGAACATCCGTTCGCCCGACGCGACGCAAGCCCGGAATCGCTTGAGGTGTTGGGCCACCTTCGCGGCCTCGAAGCGGTGAATATCGCGGCGGTCCTGTTCGGGCTGCGCGAAGGCGAATCCGGCCCCGGCCGCCACGCAGCGCAACGCCGAGTGGAAGGC
>CAIWAJ010000794.1:0-14292 GCA_903910565.1 uncultured Rhodospirillales bacterium | reverse complement strand
GGCCTTGAAGACCACTGCGGAGACGGCGAACAGGCAGGACTGGAACACCACGAGCTGGAACGAATCCTGGCCCATCAGGAAGGTGAAATTGTCGAACAGGACGAACCCGGTCATCTTCCGGTTGAGCATGCTCAAGTAGAAAGCATATCCCGCCGGATAGAATTGCAGGCCGACTACGAGCGCGATGAGGGGTGAACAGAGTAATAACGCAAACAAAGAGCGCCTGCGGGCAAATCGGCGCATGGAGCCGACACGCCTGTGCGGCGTGCTGACCAGCGCCGTCTCGCCGTAGCCGATGGAATTACCGTCCGCCATGCCTGCCTCCCGTAGCGGCTAGCCGTGTCGCGCCGCCGCTTTGGGCGGGGCCGAAAATGAGGCGCCGCGCCGGAGGGCAAGCCCCCGGCGCGGCCAGGAAACTCAGAGGAAGCCCTCGAGTTCCTTGGTACCCCAGTTGATCACAGCGTCGATCGACTCGCCGCTCTTCAGCTTGGCGAGCATCGTCGGCAGGGTGCCGCGATTATAGATCTGCACTGCAATATCGGCCGGCGCCGGCATATGCGCGACGTGTTCGATGGCGTTGTGCTGCTTGCGCACGGGATAGTTATAGACCGAGCCGGTGGGCGGGCCGATGTTGTCCCACACTTTCGACTCGTTCATCTTCTGGAACGGCGGCAGGTCGTAGCCGAGCACCGCGAGCGAGCGGGCGTCGACGTTCTCGATCTGCATCAGATATTCGACCAGATCCTTGGCGGCGGACTTGTTCTGGGCGAACTGCCAGATGCCCCAGAAGTTGATGTTATGCGGCACGAAGCGGCCCTTGGGGCCGGCGGGCACCGGGAAGTGCCAGCAATCCTTCGCGACGTCCGGGGCGTCGCGGACGGCAACCGCCCAGGCCGATGGCGGGTTGTAGATCAGCGCGGACTTCCCCGAGATCAGGGCGCGGTTGTTGGAGGCGTCATCCCAGGACTGGGCGTCGTCCGGCAGGAACTTGACCAGCTTCTGGCAATATTCGAGCGCCTGGCGGACGGCTGCAGATTTGATCTGGATCTTGCCGTCCGCATCCACCAGCTCTGCGCCGAAGGACGCAAAGATCGAGCCCGCGGTATCGACGTTGTCGGCGGTGGTGCCGAGGCCGATACCGAAGGGGAAGCCCGCCTTGTGCATGGCTTCGGCGGCCTTGAGCATGGCATCCAGCGTCCAGGCCTTGGCCTCGGGCGTCTCCGCGCCATCGGCGGCGGGATACATTTTCTGGATGTCGATGCCGGCGTGCTGCTTCAGGAGTGAGATGCGCCCGGCGGGGCCCTTGTTCTGCGTGCCCCAGGAGGAGGGGACCGCGGCCCATTTGTTCTTGGCCTTGCCGAAGTAATTGGCCACCCGGTTGGCCGGGCCGTACTGCTTCTCGAGCCGCCCGACGATGTCATCGACGGGCTCCAGCAGATCCGCCTGATCGCGCACCAGCCAGTTGCCGATGGTGATCACATCATGGCCGCGCTTGGCCTGCGCCTCGGCGTTGATGGTGAGCAGGGTCTGATTGCCCATAGAGGTGATGAAGTCGGCCTGCACGTCGACTTTGTTTTTTTCGGACCAGGCCGCGACCTGTTTCTTGATGACGTCGTTGCCGGCGGGGACCCAGTGGTCCCAGAAGAAAATCGAGACCTTGCCCGCTGCCCCGGCGGTGCGGATATGCACCAGGGGGAGCGCCGCGGATGCGGCTCCGATTTTGAGGGCAGTACGGCGTGTGACACGTGTCGTGCTCATTTTTTGTCGCCTCCCTGAACCGCCGGACGTTACCGGCACCTCTCACGCACGCCTTCGGCGTCGAGACGATCGAGAAGGTCATGTCCCAGTCATGACCCGCCCGTGCCTGCCGGAAAAGTGCTGATGTCCATTAAGGCGGACGATGGCTTTCCTTCCCGGCACTGCCTGAGGCAAATGCTGTTTTTTACCGCGCCTTTCCGGCCCGTTGAGCTAGGTTAGGCACAAGCGCGAGCCGGACGCAATCGGTACGTGCCCCAGCTTGCGCTACTCGCCGGACAACTCCCGCCGCCGCCGCTCCAACTCTTCGCTGTAACGCCGCAACGCATACTGCTCGGTCAACACCCCGAGAACCCGTCGGTTCTCCCGGCTTTCCACCACCGCCAGCGCGTCAGCCTCGGCCTCTTCGAACCGCGCCACGGCATCCTTGATCACCATCTGCGGCACCAGCATTTCGTCCTGGTGATGCAGCATCGCGCGCACCACGCCATGCTGCTGTGCGGCGTGAATCTCGGCGACCATCACGATCCCCGCGTATTTCCCGGCCTCATCGACCGCCACGACCCGTGCCGTCGAGCCGAGCGCCACATCCCGGCGGAACGCCTCCAGCGTCATATCCACCCGCACCGTGCGCACCTCGCGCCGCATCATCCGCCCGACCGTCAAGCTGCGCATCCAGCCGATATCAACCGCACTTCGGATCGCCTCGCCGCGCAGATGAAACCGCCAGGTCGCGAAGGAGTATCCGAATGTCCGCCGCACCGTCAGCGCCGAAACCACACTGGCGGCGATCACCGCCACGGTCAGCGGGAAACTGCCCGTGCTCTCCAGCGCCAGGAACGTCATCGTCAGCGGCCCGCCAACGATCGCCACCGCCAGCGCGCTCATCCCCACCAGCGCGCACACCACCGCCGGCACCGATTGCATGAACGCGAACCCGCCCAGCACGGCTGCAAATAACTTGCCCACCAGGGCGCCCAGAAACAGCGACGCGAAGAACAGCCCGCCGCGAAATCCAGCACCCAGCGACACCGCAGAGGCCACCGATTTCAGCACGATCAGCAGCGCGATCTGGCCCAACCCGTACGGCGCGTCGAGCCCGACCTGCAGCGCGGCATGGCCGGAGGACAGCACCTGCGGTGACACCAAGGCCAGCAACCCCACCACCAACCCGCCAATCAACGGGCGCGACCACACCGGCACCCCGCTGCGGCGAAACAGTGCCTCCGTCAGCGTCACGCCCCGCATGATCGCGATCCCGGCCAGTGCGCAGATGATGCCCAGAGCCAGGATTGGCAGATAGCTGACCGGCTCAATCGCGGTCGGTACCCGGATCTCGAACCCGTACTCCTCGGGGATCAGCAGCCGCACCACCGTCACTGCCGAAATCGTCGCCATGCCCACCGGCGCGAGATTGGCCACCGCATAGGTGCCGATCACCAGCTCGAATGCATAAAACGCGCCACACAACGGCGCGTTGAACGCCGCCGCGATGGCGCCCGCCGTGCCGCAGCCAACCAGCAGGCGGAGGTCGTTGCGGCGCAGCCGAAACATCCGCCCGAACCGGCTCGCCAGCGCGGCGCCGATCTGTGTGTAGGCCGCCTCCAGCCCGACGGACGCGCCGAAGCCGTTGGAGAGCATGGTCTGCCCAACCACGATAAGGCTGTCGTTCAGCGACATCCGCCCGCCATACAGCGCGTTCGCCTCGATCGGATCAACCGCCCGCCGCGGCCACCACCGCGTCACCGCAACCGCGGCCAGCCCGACCACCAGCCCGCCGACCACCAGCGACAACACCGTGTTAATCGCAGGCACATCGACCTGCCCACTCAGCCGCTCATGGGCACCCAGCCGGAACAGCACACGGTGCATGGCCTGCGTCACCATGCTGATCGCGGTCACGCAAAGCCCTGCCGTGATCCCCACCACGGCCGATAGCGCCACCAGCCAGGCCTCGTCGGCCCGCACCAAGGCGCGCAGCACTTGCGGCGCATGCAGCACGAAGCCCGCGATCGCGCGGCGCCGCAATCCAGCCTGTCTCATAGGCAACCAACCGCGCGAAGCGGATCAGCGGCCCACTTCGTGCGTCCAGTCCCGGGCGGCGTGGCGTGACAAGTGCCCATGTTTCCCGACGCGGCGGTCTCCATGGTACTTGTGAACCGAGATCGGCGGGCAAGCAACATCATGCTAAGCGCGCGCGAAGGGAAGCGCCGGAAGGGTGTTCTTTTTGTGAACAAAAAGAACCAAAAAAACTTTTCCCTCTGTTCCATGCCGTTGGCGTACTCTCCCTGGATGGTGGGGGCGGTACACGCCAAATGGATAAAAGTTTTTTGCTTCTATTTTTTCAAAAAAGAAGCGCTTCCTTCCTCCCAGCCCTCACCCGAGCTATGGCGTCGCGAGCCCCCGAACCTCCCGCGTCGCCTCCAGGTCATCGGTGACGAACGCCCGGATCACCTCGATCAACGGCTCATGCGCTGTGAACCCAAGACTCCGCGCCCGCTCGGCGCGAAACGCTGCCGGCCAGGCGCCGACGATGCTGGCGATCACCGGGTCCGGCGCGCGTTTCACTAACCCGCTCGCGCCCTGTTGCACCTGGTCAAGCGCGGCCAGGATCTCGCCGACCTTCACGCTCATCCCCGGCAGGTTCAGCGAGCGATCGAGCCCAAGCGTCCCCGTATCCATCGCCGCGGCATGGATCAGCCACTCCACCGCGCGCCGCGGGCTCGCCACCCACACCGCGAAATCGTCGGGCACCGGCAGGTCAGTCTCCAACCCCAGCATCGGCTCGCGCACGATGGCCGAGAAGAAGGAACTGGACGCTTTGTTGGGAAACCCGGGTCGCACGATGATGGTCGGCAGCCGCAGGCTTACCGCATCCATGAAGCCGCGGCGCGTGGCATCGGCCAGCAGCATTTCGGCCGCAGCCTTTTGCGTGCCGTAGGAATTCGACGGGATCTGTCGCACGGAATCGTCGAGCACGCTGGTCTGATCGCCGGTGAAACTGGCGATCGAACTGGTGAACACCACCCGCGGCGGCGCGGCGAGGCGCCGGCAGGCATCGATCACCGCATCGGTCCCGCGAATATTCACCCTGCGGCCAAGGTCATAATCGGCCTCCGCCGCGGCGCTCACCACGGCGGCGAGGTGGAACACCACCTCGGTGCCCGGCGGTATCGCCTCGGCCGGCAACTCCGCGATATCGCCGCCGATCGCCGTCACCGGGAAGGGCGCCTCGGGCACCGGCGGGGCCGCGAGGTCGAACAGCGTCATGGCGGTGATTGTCCGCCCGCCCAGCGTGCCGGCGGCGGCCAGCCGAGCGGCCACCTTGCGCCCAAGAAACCCGCCGCCGCCCAGTATCGTGATGCGCATCCGCTCCTCCATATCTCGCGAGCCCTCCGCAATAGGCCCACCGCCGCCTTTGGAAAACCCCCGCCTCAGCCGCGGATGTAGTGCAAATGATCGAACGGCCGGCGAAACCGCGTCACATCATGGGCGATCGACTGCACATTGCGCGCCCCGGTGAGCGCATCGGCGATGTAGCTGGCCAAATCGTCCATATGCTCAGGCCCCATCCCCCAGCGCACGATCTCCGGCGTGCCGAGCCGCAGCCCGTTCACATCGCCCGCCACTTCATCGATCGGCAGACCGATCCCGCAGGCCAGCACATTGGCCGCCCGCAGCGTCTTGGACGCCGCCTGCCCGCCGCCGTAAGCCGCCGCCTCCACCGCGAACTGGTGCGAGCGGGTCAACCCGCGCTCCCGCGCGAACACCGGCAGCCCGCGCCGCGCCAGTACCTCGGCCAGGGCCAGCGCCGTCTCGCCCATGCGCGCGCCATAGGCGCGGCCATGCACCTTCCAGTCCAACAGCCCCATCGCCAGCGCGGCGGATTTGGCGGCGTCGAAATTGGCGGTCAGCCCGGGGTAGGCGATCGCGTCGACCCGCTGCATCAGCCCGGCGTCGTTGGAGACGATGAGCCCGGCCGGCGGGCCACCGAGGCTCTTATATGTACTCATCGTCATGATGTGCGCGCCCTCGGCCAGCGGCTGCTGCCAGGCGTGCCCGGCGATCATGCCGGAGAGATGCGCCGCGTCGAACATCACGATGGCGCCGACCTCGTCGGCGATGCTGCGGATCTCGGCGATCGGGTGGGGGAACAGGTTCAGGCTGCCGCCGATGGTGATCAGCTTCGGCCGCACGGCGCGGGCCTGTTCGCGCAGCGCCGCGACATCGACGGTATAGCCCCCCGGATCCACCGGCGCGGCATGGGTCGTCACGCCATAGAGCCCGGCGGCGCCGGCGGCGTGGTGGGTGACGTGGCCACCGATCGTCGCCGGCGGCGCGATCATCGCATCACCGGGCTGCAAGGTCGCCATGAACACGTAGAGATTGGCCAGCGCGCCCGAGCCGATGCGGATTTCAGCATGGGTGGCGCCGAACACCTCGGCCGCCAGCTCCGCGCAGAGGATCTCGATCTTTTCGATTCCCTCCAGCCCCATCTCATACTTGTCGCCGGGATATCCGAGCGAGGGCCGCGATCCGATGCCCGCCGACAGTAGCGCCTCGGCCTTGGGGTTCATCATGTTGGTAGCGGGGTTGAGGTTCACGCAGTCCCGCTCATGGATGGCGTGGTTCTCCTCGACGTAGGACAGCAGCTCGCGCTCCACCCCGTCGGCATCCAGCGCCGAGATGCGCGTGGCCATCGATTGGATGTATTTCTCCGGCCCTTCGGGAACCCAGGTGCGGGCGGCGAGATGCGGCATGGTGACTCCTTGGCGGGCTATCGGGCGATGGGCCAGCAATACAGACCGAATTTGCCGTCAGCAACCGCGCGGAACCCCTGGACCGCGGGCGCCGCCTCGGTGACTATAGGGCGGGATCAGGAGGCTGCATGACCACCACGCTCATTCGCAACGCCGATTTCGTCATCGCCTGGGATAGCTCGGCGAAGAACCACGCCTACATGCCCGGCGCCGACGTCGCATATGAGGACGGGGTGATCCGCTTCGTCGGCCGCGGCTATGAAGGTGCAGCGGACTCGGTGATCGACGGCGCCGGCTTCATGGTGATGCCCGGCCTGATCAACATCCACTCTCACCCCTCCTCGGAGCCGATGAACAAGGGCCTGACCGACGAGGTCGGCTCGCCCGGGTTCTACAACTCCTCGCTCTACGAATATCTCCCGATCTTCCGTGGCCAGGGCGAGGAGGTGCACGCCTGCGTGCGCGTCGCGCTGTCCGAACTGCTGCTCTCCGGCGTCACCACCCTGGCCGACCTCTCGATGGCCCATCCCGGCTGGCTCGATCTGCTGGCGGAGTCGGGCATGCGCGTCTGCATCGCGCCGATGTTCCGCTCGGCCCGCTGGTACACGAAAAACGGCCATGTCGTGGAATATGAGTGGAACGAGAAGGCCGGCGAAAAGGCGATGGCCGAGGCCCTCTCGCTGATCGAGCGCGCCGAGCAGCACCCCTCCGGCCGCCTGTTCGGCATGGTCGTCCCCTCGCAGATCGACACCTGCACGGAGACGCTGCTGCGCGAAAGCAGCCAGGAGGCCAAGGCCCGCGGCGTCTCCTGGCAGATCCACGCCGCCCAGGCAGTCAGCGAATTCCACGAAATCACCCGCCGCCACGGTTTCACCCCGATCGGCTGGCTGGAGCATCTCGGCCTGCTCAACGAGCGCGCCATCGTCGGCCATGGCATTTTCCTCGACGACCACCCCTCGACCCCCTGGCACACCAAGCGCGACCTCTCGATCCTCGCCGACACCGGCACCACCGTCGCCCATTGCCCCACCGTCTTCGCGCGGCGCGGCATGACGCTGAAGGACATCGGCCGCTACCGCCGCGCCGGCGTGAATATCGGCATCGGCACCGATACCTACCCCCACAACATGCTCGACGAGATGCGCCTCGCCGCCTATCTCGCCCGCACCCAGGCGACCGATCCGCGCACGCTCACCAGCAACGACCTCTTCGCCGCCGTGACCACCGGCGGTGCCCGTGCCCTCGGCCGCGACGACATCGGTCGCCTCGCGCCCCATTGCCGCGCCGACATGGTGCTGGTCGACGTCACCAACCCCCGCATGCGCCCGGCGCGCGACCCGCTGCGCTCGCTGATCTACGCCGCCGGCGATCGCGCCGTGCACAGCGTGATCGTCGATGGACAGATGGTGGTGCAGGACGGCAAACTGCTCACCATAGACTACGTGGCCGCGGCAGCCTCGCTGCACGAGGCCCAAAAACGCGTGATGGCCGACGTGCCGCGGCACGACTGGAACCACCGGCACGTCGACCAGCTCAGCCCTCCCACTTTCCGGACCCTGTGACCCGCATGACCGATCTCCTGACCGTCGAAGGCCTGCGCACCACCTTCCGCACCGCGAACGGCGAAATCGCCGCGGTGGATGGCGTGTCGCTCGGCGTCGCCAAAGGCAAGACCCTCGGCATCGTCGGCGAATCCGGCTGCGGCAAATCCATGCTGTCCTTGTCGATCATGCGCCTGGTGCCGCAACCCGGCAAAATCGCCGCCGGGCGGGTGATGTTCGAGGGCAAGGACCTGCTGACCCTTCCCCCCGCCGCCATGCGCGACATTCGCGGCAACCGCATTGCGATGATTTTCCAGGAGCCGATGACCTCGCTCAACCCGGTCTTCACCGTGGGCGACCAGATCACCGAGGCGATGCGCGCGCATGACCGCACCGCCTCCAACGGCGCCCTGCGGGCCAAGGCGATCCAGGCGCTCAACAAGGTGCGCATCCCCTCGCCGGAGCGCCGCTTCGACGAATACCCCCATCAGATGTCCGGCGGCATGCGCCAGCGCGTGATGATCGCCATGGCGCTGGCCTGCGAGCCCGAACTGCTCATCGCCGACGAGCCCACCACAGCGCTCGACGTCACCGTCCAGGCCCAGATTCTCGACCTCCTGCGCGACCTCCAGGCCCAGTCCGGCATGGCCATCATCCTCATCACCCATGATCTCGGCGTGGTCGCCGAAATGGCCGATGATGTGGCGGTGATGTATGCCGGCAAGGTGGTCGAGCGCGCCACCGGCACCGATATCTTCGACGATCCGCAGCACCCCTACACCCTCGGCCTCCTCGGCTCGATCCCCAAGATCGAGGAAAGCCGCGACCGATTGCTCGCCATCGAAGGCGCGGTGCCGGCCCCCTTCGCGCTCCCCTCGGGCTGCCGCTTCCATCCGCGCTGCGTCTTTTCCACCCCAGCCTGCAGCCAGCAGGTGCCCGATCTGCGCGACCTCGGCGCCGGCCATCTCGCCTCCTGCCTGCGCGCGCCGGTCGAACTCGCCACCGCCGGGGAGACCATGGCATGAGCAAGCCCCTTCTCGAGGTCGAGAACCTCGCCAAGCACTACCCGGTCAAGAAGGGCCTGGTGATGTCCCGCACCGTCGGCACCGTGCGCGCCGTCGACGGCGTCTCCTTCAAACTCGCCCGCGGCGAAACCCTGGCGCTCGTCGGCGAATCCGGCTGCGGCAAATCCACCACCGCCCGCCTGGTGCTCCGCCTCATCGAGGCCACCGCCGGCAGCGTCTACTTCGAAGGCACCGACATCTCGGAGATGACCGGCGCGCCGCTCCGCAAGCTCCGCCGCCGCATGCAGATCGTCTTCCAGGACCCTTTCGCCTCGCTCAACCCGCGCATGACCGTCGGCGACATCCTGGAGGAACCCCTCGTCGTCCACGAAATCGGTGACGCCGAATCTCGGAAAGCCCGCGTGAAGGAACTCCTCGGCCTCGTCGGCCTCGCCGAGTATCACGCCGCCCGCTACCCGCATGAATTCTCCGGCGGCCAGCGCCAGCGCATCGGCATCGCCCGCGCCCTCGCGGTGGAACCCGCCCTCATCGTCTGCGACGAACCGGTCTCGGCACTCGACGTGTCGATCCAGGCCCAGGTGATCAACCTGCTGAAAGACCTGCAATCCCGCCTCGGCCTCTCCTACCTCTTCATCGCGCACGACCTCGCGGTGGTGAAGCACGCCGCCGACCGCGTGGCCGTGATGTATCTCGGCAAAATCGTCGAAATCGCCGGCAAGAACGAGCTCTTCGCCCATCCCCGCCACCCCTATACGCGCACCCTCCTCGCCGCCATCCCCCGCCCCGACCCCCATCGCAAAGGCGGCCGCCAAATCCCCGGCGGCGACGTCCCGAGCCCGATGAACCCGCCGCCGGGCTGCCGCTTCAACACCCGCTGCGCCTTCGCCACCGACGTATGCCGCCGCGACGACCCGCCGCTGCGCACCCTCGCCGACGGTCACCAGGCCGCCTGCCACAACGCCGAGGCCCTGCCACCCCCGGTCGGCGCCGACGAGGTCCACGCCACCAGCGCCAACACCGCCAAGCGCATGGCGCTCTATGCCGAGCGGCGCGGGCGAATTGCGGCGACGGCGGGGTAGGGGCGGCTCCCGCCTACCGCCGCCCCGGCACCGCCAACCCCAGGAACACCAGCATCGCCCGGTTGAGCCGCACCACATCCTCGTCGTCCAAACGCCCAACCCGCGTGCCGAGTCTCGCCCGCGCCACTGTGGTGATCTTGTCCACCATCAGCCGGCACGGCGCCCGTAACCCGTTGGTTGCATTGGGCGCGACGGCAAGCCGCACCAGCGGCGCCTCGGTTGGGTCGGTTGTGAAGGCGCAGATCGTCACCGATTGCGTGGCGTCGAACCCATCTTCCTGCACGATCACCGCCGGGCGCGGCTTGCCGGCATAGTCTCCGCCGCCCGATACCGTCCAGATCTCGCCCCGCATCAATCGTTCGGCCAGTCGGACACCGCGTCGATGAACGCCTGATCGTCAGCCGCCCCATGCGATCCGGCCACGGCCAGGCTCTGCCGATGCGCCTCGGCCTTGAAGCTTGCCGAGCGCACATCGGGCACCCAGACCTGCACCGGCCGCAGCCCCAACGCGCGCAACCGCTCACGATGCGCCCGCACCTTGTCGCGGGACGATCCCGCTGTTGACGTCACCATCGCCGCCTCCACGGTTACATGTAACCACGATGCCGACGCCGCCGTGCCCTGTCAACGCCCACCCGCTTGACGCCCCGCCGCCCTGCGCGTCTCCTTGCGCCATGAGCACGTCCTTCACCCTCAACGGCGCCCCCGTCACCCTCCCCGCCAACCCCGGCGACCTCCTCATCGACACGCTGCGCACCGGCCGCGGCCTCACCGCCACCCGCTACGGCTGCGGCGAGGAGCAATGCGGGGCCTGCCTGGTCCTCATCGACGGCGCCCCCGTCCACGCCTGCGGCCGCGAGACCGTCACCCTCCAAGGCCGCGCCGTCACCACCGCCGAAGCCATCCCCTCCTACATCCGCGATGCCTTCCTCGCCGAACAAGCCGGCCAATGCGGCTACTGCCTCTCCGGCATGCTGGTCGCCGCCACCGCGCTGCTCGCCCGCAGTCCAGCGCCGGACCGCGCTGCGATCGTCGAAGCACTCGACGGCAATCTCTGCCGCTGCGGCTCCCACCCCCGCATCATCGCCGCCATTCTCCGCGCCGCGCGGGGGGCAGCATGATCGCCAACACCCTGCCCAAGAGCCTGCAGGACAATCCCACGCTCGACCGATGGATCAGCTTCCGCCCCGGCGGCGCCGTCCACGTCCGCGCCGGCAAAATCGAGATCGGCCAGGGCATCGCCACCGCGCTGGCGCAAATCGCCGCCGATGAGCTCGACATCACCCTCTCCCGCCTCGCGCTCACCGCCGGCGATACCGATACAGCGCCGGATGAGGGGATGACCACCGGCTCCATGTCAGTCGAGATGTCCGGCACCTCGCTGCGCATCGTCTGCGCCGAGGTGCGCGCCCTCATGCTCGCCGAAGCCGCCACCCGCCTCGGCCGCCCCGCCGCCACCCTCGCCGTCGAGGACGGCGCCATCACCGAAAACGGCGCCCCCACCGGGCTCGACTACTGGTCCCTCGCCGTCCCCCTCGATCGCGCCATCACCGGCGCCGCCCCCCTCAAGCCGCGCGCCGCCCATCGCCTCATCGGCACCGACGTGCCGCGCCTCGACCTGCCGGCCAAGCTCAACGGCGCCGGCTTCCTGCATGACATGACCCTGCCCGGCCTGCTGCACGGCCGCGTACTCCACCCCCCATTGATCGGCGCCACCCTGGCCGGCGTCGACGAAGCCGCCATCACCCGCGTCGGCGCCACCTTCCTCCGCCGCGGCGATTTCGCCGCCGTGCTGGCCCCAAGCGAAGCCCAGGCCCGCGCCGCCCACGCCGCCGCCAAGCCGGGCTGGCAGGGCGGCCGCCCCGTCACCCCCGACATGGGCGAGGCCGACTACCTGGTCGGCCAACCCGCGATCCACGCCCGCTTCCGCGAAGCCCCTCGCGCCGCCGGCGAGCGCGTCAGCGCCACCTACACCCGCCCCTATATCTCGCACGGCACGCTCGGCCCCTCCGTCGCCATCGCGCAATGCGACGGCGCCCACCTCACCGTGTGGTCCCACACCCAGGGCGTCTACCTCCTGCGCCGCCACCTCGCCGGCCTCACCAACCTCCCGGAAACCGCCATCTCCGTCCGCCACGCCCAGGGCGCCGGCTGCTACGGCCAGAACGGCGCCGATGACGCCGCCGCCGAAGCCGCCCTCCTCGCCACGCTAAACCCCGGCCCGCCCATCCGCGTCCTATGGGGCCGCGCCGATGAATTCACCCATGAGCCCGCCGGCACCGCGATGTCCGTCACCATCGAGGCGACGCTCGGCGCCGATGGCCTCCCGGCGGATTGGGTGACCACCATCTGGTCCGCCCCCCACGTCGCCCGCTCGCATTTCGCCTGCATGCTGCCGGTGCAATCCCTGCCCGACCCGCCCGCCGACCCCGAACACCACGACCCCCACCCTGACGGCGGCGGCGGCGCCAGCCGCAACGCCATCCCGCTTTATGACATCCCCAACCTCACGCTCGACGTCCATATCGTCCAGCGCCCGCCCATCCGCACCTCCGCGCTCCGCGGCCTCGGCGCGCTGCCCAACACCTTCGCCATCGAATCCTTCCTCGACGACCTCGCCAGCCGCGCCGGCATCGACCCGCTGGACTACCGGCTCCGCCTCCTCTCCGACCCCCGCGCCCGCAATGTGCTCACCGCCGCCGCCGCCATGGCCAACTGGCCGGCCCGCGGGCGAGGCGGCGAGGGCAGGGGGCTCGGCCTCGGCCTCGGCCGCTACAAGAACCGCAGCGCCTACGCCGCCGTGGTCATGGAAGTCGAAGTCGATACCGAAATCCGCCTCCGCCGCGCCTGGTGCGCCGCCGATGGCGGCCTGGTCATCAACCCCGATGGCGCCCGCAATCAGCTCGACGGCGGTATCATCCAGGCCGCCAGCATGACCCTGAAGGAACGAATCCGCCTCGGCCCCGACGGCATCGCCTCGCGCGGCTGGGCCGACTACCCCATCCTCCGCTTCTCCGAAATCCCCGAAATCACCACCACTTTGCTCGACCCCGGTGACGTCCCGCCCCTCGGCATGGGCGAATGCACCATGGGCCCCACCGCTGCCGCCATCGGCAACGCCGTGGCCCACGCCCTCGGCACCCGCATCCACTCCATGCCGCTCACGCGCGAACGCGTCGCGGCGGCATTGCTGGCGTAACGCTTTGTTCAGGGGCGGGTTGTAAGGAAGATTGAGGGAAGGAAGCGCTTCTTTTTTGAAAAAAAGAAGCAAAAAACTTTTATCCGTTTGTCTCGGTGGCTCTCCGGGCAACTCCGAACCAAATGGGTGAAAGTGTGTTTGGTTCTTTTTTTTCAAAATTAGAACTTCTTTCTTCCTTCCTTACTATGAAGGACGCCAACATGTGCATATGGCTCGCCTATGACGGCACCCCGCTGCGGATCGACCACCTGCTGTTCCAACCGCAGAACTCCCTGATCCGCCAAAGCCTGCACGCCACCCTCGGCGCCACCACCACCAATGGCGACGGGTTCGGCATCGGCTGGTATGGCGAGCGCGGCTTCCCCGGCCTTTACCGCGACACCCTGCCCGCCTGGCATGACGCCAATTTGCGCAGCCTCGCCGAGCAGATCCGCTCGCGCCTGTTCTTCGCCCATGTCCGTGCCTCGTCGGGCACCTCGACCAGCCGCGAGAACTGCCACCCCTTCCGCTATGCGCACGCGATGTTCATGCATAACGGCCATATCGGCGGCTATGCGGCGATCAGGCGGGACATCGAGAACCTCATCCCCTCCGACGTCTACCGCCAGCGCGCCGGCACCACCGACACCGAGGCGTTTTTCCTCCTCGCCATCGGCCTCGGCCTGCTCGACGACCCGCCCGGCGCCTTCGCCCGCGCCCTATCCGCCGTGCGCGGCGTGATGGCGGCGCATGACATCCAGGACCCGCTGCGCATGACCGCCGCCTTCTCCGATGGCGAGCGCATGTTCGCCCTGCGCTACGCCAGCGACGACACGCCGCCGAGCCTCTATTTCGCCGAGGGCGAGGAGATCGCGGTGCGGGAGCAGGCGGTCAGCTTCACCCCCGGACGCGGCGCGGTGCTGGTGATGTCCGAGCCGCTCGACATGCAGGAAG
>CAIWAJ010000793.1:0-3178 GCA_903910565.1 uncultured Rhodospirillales bacterium | reverse complement strand
GGGCCGGGATCAGGACCTGATGCATGGTAGGGCTTCCGATCAATGCTTCTTAGAGGGTTTCTTGACAGTGGTGCCCAGGGCGGCGGCGATCAGCTCCTCCTGCTGGGTGTGGAACAGCAGGGCGCTGCCGGGGGCGGTGCTGGCCGAGGTCCTCGCCCCCTACGCCAAGGCCGAGCTGGTGTTCTGCCAGGACGAGCCGCAGAACATGGGCGCGTGGTCCTTCCTCGCCCCGCATCTGGAGCGCATCGCTGGACGCAAGCCGCTGTACGCCGGTCGCGAGGCCGCTGCCAGCCCGGCCCCGGGCAGCCCGATGCTGTTCGCGCTTGAGCAGGAAGCCCTGATCTCGACCGCGCTCGGCGTGACCGCCAAGAAAATCACCAAAGTGAAGCACTAGGCAAACCCATGCACAACGTCCTCATCCCGGCCCTCGGCGAATCGATCACCGAAGGCGTCATCTCGAAGTGGCTGGTGGCCGACGGCGCCAGCGTCGGCGAGAGCACGCCGATCCTCGAACTCGAGACCGACAAGATCACCACCGAGATCCAGGCCGGTGCGGCTGGCGTTCTGCGGCGCAAGGCGGCCGAGGGCGCTACGATCAAGATCGGCGCGGTCGCGGCGGTAGTCGAGCCGGGCGCGGCGCCATCGGCCATGCCTGCCGCCGCACCGGCGGCGGCACCCGCCGCCAAGGCTGCGGCCCAGCCCGGGCCGGCGGCGCAGAAGCTGCTCGCCGAGAGCGGCGTCGATCCGGCATCGCTGAAGGGCACTGGCAAGGACGGCCGCGTGACCAAGGGCGACGTGCTCGCGGCGGCCAGCGGCCAGCAGCCAGCGACCAGCGGCCAGCAGCCAGCGGCCAGCAGCCCGCAGCCGGCAGCCAAGACCTCCGGCTCGACCCGCAAGCGCATGACCCCGATCCGCCAGCGCATCGCCCAGCGCCTGGTCCTGGCCCAGCGCACCGCCGCCATCCTCACCACCTTCAACGAGGTGGACATGTCGGCCATCATGGCGCTCCGCTCCGAATACAAGGACGCCTTCGAGAAAAAGCACGGCGGCGTCCGCCTCGGCTTCATGTCCTTCTTCGTCCGCGCCTGCGTCGAGGCCCTCAAGGAATTCCCCGCCGTCAACGCCGAAATCGACGGCGACGAAATCGTCTACAAACACTTCGTCCACATGGGCATCGCCGTCGGCGGCCCCTCCGGCCTCGTCGTCCCCGTCGTCCGCAACGCCGACCAGATGAACTTCGCCCAGATCGAAAAAACCATCTCCGACATGGGCAAACGCGTCCGCGACGGCCAGCTCAAGCTCGACGAACTCACCGGCGGCACCTTCTCCATCACCAACGGCGGCGTCTACGGCTCGCTGATGTCCACCCCCATCCTCAACCCGCCGCAATCCGCCATCCTCGGCATGCACAAAATCCAGGACCGCCCGATGGCCATCGCCGGCAAAGTCGAAATCCGCCCGATGATGTACCTTGCCCTCTCCTACGATCACCGCATCATCGACGGAAAAGAAGCAGTCTCCTTCCTCGTGCGGGTCAAGGAAAGCATCGAGGATCCGCGCAGGCTGTTGCTGGGGGTTTAAGGAAGGAAGCGCTACTTTTTTTGAAAAAAAAGTAGCAAAAAAACTTCATCCCGTCTCCGTGCAGTGGCACCGCCCGTGCCACCGCACCGCCGCCAAGGAATAAAAGTTTTTTGCTTCTTTTTTTCAAAAAAGAAGCCCTTCCTTTAAAGGAACCTTCCCATGCCCGACTCCTTCGACCTCATCGTCATCGGCAGCGGCCCCGGCGGCTATGTCTGCGCCATTCGCGCCGCCCAACTCGGCATGAAAGTCGCCTGCGTCGAAAAGCGCGACACCCTCGGCGGCACCTGCCTCAACGTCGGCTGCATTCCCTCCAAGGCCCTCCTGCAATCCTCGGAGAACTACGCCGAGACGCTGCATGCCTGGAAGGACCACGGTATCGTCGTCGAGGGCGTGAAGCTCGATCTCGCCCGCATGCAGGCCCGCAAGGGCGAAGTGGTTGGCGCCAATACCAAGGGCGTCGAATTCCTGTTCAAAAAGAACAAGATCACCTGGCTCAAGGGTGAAGGCCGCATCGCCGCTGCAGCGAAGGTCGAGGTCGCCGGCACCACCTACGACACCAAGCACATCGTCATTGCCACCGGCAGCGAGAGCATGCCCCTCCCCGGCGTCACCGTCGATGAGCAGCGCATCGTCACCTCCACCGGCGCCCTCGAACTCGACAAAGTCCCCGGCCACCTCGTCGTCATCGGCGGCGGTGTCATCGGCCTCGAGCTCGGCTCCGTCTGGCGCCGCCTCGGCGCCCAGGTCACCGTCGTCGAATTCCTCGATCGCCTCATCCCCGGCAATGACGCCGAGGTCGCCACCCAGTTCCAGCGCATCCTCACCCGCCAGGGCATGAAATTCCGCCTCGGCACCAAGGTCACCGGCGCCATCGCCGGCGAAGACGGCGTCACCCTCACCGTCGAAACCCTGAAAACCGGCAAATCCGAGGAGCTCAAGGCCGACGTCGTCCTGCTGGCGATCGGCCGCCGCGCCTTCACCGCCGGCCTCGGCCTCGCCGAAGCCGGCGTCGCCACCGACGAGCGCGGCCGCGTCAAAACCGACGGCCACTTCGCCACCAACATCCCCGGCATCTACGCCATCGGCGACGTCATTGCCGGCCCCATGCTCGCCCACAAGGCGGAAGACGAAGGCGTGGCCCTCGCCGAACGCCTCGCCGGCCAGGCCGGCCACGTCAACTACGACGTCATCCCCGGCGTCATCTACACCGCCCCCGAAGTCGCCTCCGTCGGCAAGACCGAGGAAGAGCTCAAAGCCGCCGGCATCGCCTATAACATCGGCAAATTCCCCTTCATGGCCAACGGCCGCGCCCGCGCCATGGGCAGCGTCGAAGGCTTCGTCAAACTCCTCGCCGACAAATCCACCGACAGGCTCCTCGGCGCCCACATCCTCGGGCCGGACGCCGGCACCCTCATCGCCGAAATCGCCCTGGCCATGGAATTCGGCGCCTCCGCCGAAGACGTCGCCCGCACCTGCCACGCGCATCCCAGCCTCAACGAGGCCGTCAAAGAGGCGGCCCTCGCGGTCGATGGGCGGGCTTTGCATATTTAAGCAAGCGCTTCTTTTTTGGAAAAAAAGAAGCAAAAAACTTTTATCC
>CAIWAJ010000792.1:0-18171 GCA_903910565.1 uncultured Rhodospirillales bacterium | reverse complement strand
GTGGTGGAGGATGTGTCCTTCACGCTCGATCGCGGCGAGACGTTGGCGCTGGTGGGGGAGAGTGGCAGCGGCAAGTCGTTGACCGCGTTGTCGGTGCTGGGGCTGTTGCCGCCGGGTGCGGCGGCGTCGGGGGCGGTAACGCTGGATGGCCAGGCGGTGATCGGCGCGCCGGCGGTGGCGATGCGGCGGCTGCGTGGCGGCACGGCGGGGATGGTCTTCCAGGAGCCGATGACCAGCCTCAACCCGCTCGCGCGTATCGGCGCGCAGATCGCGGAGGCGATCACCCTGCATCGCCCGATCGCCGGCGCAGCGCTGCGGGCGCGGGTGGTGGAATTGCTGGAGGAGGTCGGGTTCGCCGACGCCGCGGATCGGCTGGACGCGTTTCCGCACCAGTTGTCGGGCGGCCAGCGGCAGCGGGTGATGATCGCCGCGGCGCTCGCCAATGATCCGCCGTTGCTGATCGCCGATGAGCCGACCACTGCGCTCGACGTCACCATCCAGGCGCAGATTTTGAAGCTGTTGGCGGCCGAGAAGGCGCGGCGGGGGTTGGCGTTGCTGTTGATCAGCCATGATCTGGCGATCGTGCGGCGGTTCGCCGACCGGGTGGCGGTGATGCGGCACGGGCGGATCGTCGAGGCGGGGACGGTCGCCGCGGTGTTCGGCATGCCGCAGCATCCCTATACCTGCGAGCTGCTGGCCGCCGAGCCACGCGGCCGGCCGGAGCCGGTGGCGGAGGGGGCCGAACTGCTCTGCACCGCCGAGGACGTGAAGGTGCATTTCCCGATCCGCCGCGGCGTGCTGCGGCGGACGATCGGCCATGTGAAGGCGGTGGACGGCGTGTCGCTGCGGGTGCGGGCCGGCGAGACGGTGGCGCTGGTGGGGGAGAGCGGCTCGGGCAAGTCCACCATGGGCTATGCGCTGGCGGCGTTGCAGGAGTCCGAGGGGCGGATTGCGTTTCGTGGTGAGCCGGTGCCGGGCGTGGACCGGGCGCGGATGCGGGCGCTGCGAGCGGAGTTGCAGATCGTCTTCCAGGACCCGTTCGGCAGCTTGTCGCCGCGAATGTCGGTCGGCGACATCATCGCCGAGGGGTTGGCCGTGCATGCGCCCGAGCAGAGCCGGGAGATGCGGGCGGCGCGGGTGGCGGAGGCGTTGCGCGAGGTGGGGTTGCCCGCGGATATCGGCGAGCGGTTTCCGCATGAGTTCAGCGGTGGCCAGCGCCAGCGCATCGCGATTGCGCGGGCTATTGTCCTGCGGCCACGCTTCCTGGTGCTGGACGAGCCGACCAGCGCGCTCGACATGTCGGTGCAGGCGCAGATCGTGGAACTGCTGCGGCGGCTGCAGCGGGACTACGCGCTCGGCTATTTGTTCATCAGCCATGATCTGCGGGTGGTGCGGGCGCTGGCGCACCGGGTGATCGTGCTGCGGCGTGGCCTGGTGGTAGAGGAAGGCCCAGCCGATGCGGTGTTCGAGCGGCCGGCGCATCCCTACACCCAGGCGCTGATGGCCGCCGCCTTCAGCCTCGAGGCGGACGAAACCGGCGCCGTCTCACAGTAGCTACCGTGACCCGTGACGATGCTGCGGTGCATCCCATGCATGGCTTATGGGGTGCCGCGTTAATATAACGCTGCTTATGATCTCGGGGTGCCTGACAACCCCGACCTGCTGTTCCTGCTGCATGACCTCGCCCGCCATCTCCGGCTCGATGCCGACCGGCGCGCCGGTGCCTATGGGCTGACGCGGGCGCAATGGGTGATCCTCTACTGGCTGGAGAAGCAGCCGGGCCTGTCCCAGAAGGAACTGGCGGAAATCGTTGAAGTCGAGCCGATCACCATCGGACGGCTGATCGATCGGCTGGAGGCGTCCGGCCTCGTCGAGCGCCGCGCCGACCCCAATGACCGGCGGATCTGGCGTCTGCACATCCTGCCGCCGGCGTTGCCGGTGCTGGGGAAACTCCAGGCCGAGCGCACCGATATGCTCGCCTCCGTCGCCTGCGGGATCGAACCCGCGATGCTTGCCACATTGAAGACAGGACTTGCCCGCATGAAGGGGAACATCTCCGCCGACCTACGCAGCAAGTCGCTCGAAAAGGACCTCGCCTGATGTCGCAGACTGCCACGGCCCCCGGAGCGCACGCCATGCCGGGCGCCACCCCCCTCAAGCGGGAGCGCGCCCGGGTGCTGCGCCCGATTCTCATGCTCGGCGGAATTGCCGTCGTCGCGGTGGGCTCGTTCTTCTACTGGCTGAACGGTGGACGCATCGTCTCGATCGACAACGCCTATGTCCGCGCCGCCAAACTCGCGGTGGCGACCGACGTGTCAGGCATCGTCGCCGAGGTGGCGGTGAAGGAAGGCCAACTGGTCAAGAAGGGGGACCTTCTGTTCCGCCTCGACCAGGCGCCATTCAAAATCGCGCTCGCCGGCGCCGAGGCCAACCTCGCCCAGGTCGCCCTCTCGATGGAGGCGATGAAGCGCGACTACCAGCGCATGCTGCGCGATATCGAGGCCAAGCAGGCCCAGGTGCAGGCCGATCAGGCGAGCTATGACCGGTTCGCCAACCTGGTGAAGGGCGGTGGCGTGACCCGCGCCGAGTATGACGATGCGCGGTTCAAGCTCGCGGCCAACCAGGCGATGGTCGAGAGCCTCAAGACCCTGGCATTCGTCCAGCTCGCGCGCCTCGGCGGCAATGCCGAGCTGGATGTAACGAGCGCGCCGCAATATCTCCAAGCCAAGGCGCAGGTGGATGAGCTGCGCCGCCAGCTCGCCCATACCGAGGTGCACGCGCCCTTCGCCGGGGTCGCCACCCAGGTGGAGACCATGCAGCCCGGCATGTATCTCGCCGCCGCGACGCCCGGCTTCGGGCTGGTATCTTCCGAGCGCGTCTGGATCGATGCCAGCCCCAAGGAAACCGACCTCACCTACGTGAAGCTCGGCGACCATGTCGATGTCACCGTCGACACCTATCCGGGCCGCACCTGGAACTGCGCCGTGCAGTCGATCGCTCCAGCATCGGGTGCCGAATTCTCGGTGCTGCCGGCCCAGAACGCCTCGGGCAACTGGGTGAAGGTGGTGCAGCGCATCCCGCTGCGCGTCTCCTGCGATCGCAAGGAGGGTGACCCCATCCTGCGCGCCGGCATGAGCGTCATCGTCGACATCAACACCGGCCATGTGCGCCATTGGCGCGACCTGATGCCCTAAGGCGATGAGCCTGGCTGACCGGCCATGAGCGGCGGCGGGGTCGCGCGCCACCGCGGGATCATCACGGTCTGCGTCATGGTGGCCACCCTGATGCAGGTGCTGGATTCCACCATCGCCAACGTCGCGCTGCCCTATATGCAGAGCAGCCTGAACAGCACGCTCGACCAGATCACCTGGGTGCTGACCTCCTACGTCGTCGCCTCGGCGATCATGACGGCACCTGTGGGCTGGCTGGCGGCGCGGTTTGGGCGCAAGCGGCTGTTCCTGATCTGCCTGGTCGGCTTCACCCTCACCTCCATGCTGTGCGGTGCGGCGCAGACGCTCGACCAGATGGTGGTGTTCCGCATCGCCCAGGGCGGCTTCGGCGCCGCGCTGGTTCCGCTGTGCCAGGCGATCATGCTGGACATCTACCCGGTCGAGAAGCGCCCGCAGGCGATGGCGATCTGGGGGCTCGGCGTGATGGTCGGGCCGATTTCCGGCCCCACCCTCGGCGGCTGGCTGACCGACGTCTACAATTGGCGCTGGGTGTTCTACGTCAACCTGCCATTCGGCATCCTGGCGATTACCGGCCTCGCGTTGTTTCTGCCCAAAAGCGAGCCCAACCGCGCGCTGCGCTTCGACTGGACCGGCTTCGCCGTGCTCGGCCTAGCGATCGGCAGCCTGCAATTGATGCTCGACCGCGGCCAGGAGCTGGACTGGTTCAGCTCCGCGGAAATCACCGCCGAACTGGTACTCGCCGTGCTCGGCACCTACCTTTTCATCGTCCACATGCTCACCGCCGAGCGCCCCTTCATTCCGCCGGCCATCTTCCGCGACCGGAATCTCACCAGCGCCATGCTGGTGATGGGCTCGACCGGCATGGTGCTGATGGCAAGCTCCGCCCTGCTCGCGCCCTATTTGCAGAACCTCGCCGGCTACCCGGTGGAGACCGCCGGCATCGTGCTGGCGCCACGCGGCCTCGGCACCATGGTGGCGATGACGTTGGCGGGCAAATATGGCGGGCGGGTGGACCAGCGGATTTTCATGACCGTCGGCGTGCTGGTGCTGGCCTCGACCTTGTTCTCGATGAGCGGCTGGACGCCGGACGTCTCGCGCGACCAGATGCTGCTCACCCTGGTGTTCCAGGGCTTCGGCATGGGCTGGATCTTCAACCCGCTCTCGGTGATCGCCTACGCGACGCTCAGCCCGCAATACCGCGCCGACGCCGCCGGGCTACTCTCGCTCGGGCGCAACATCGGCGCCGCGGTCGGCATCTCCATCACCTCGTTCTCACTCACCCGCAACGCGCAGACAGTGCACGAAGTGCTGAGCGCGGTGGCGATCCCCTTCAACCGCCTGCTGCACGGTGCCACTCCGCTCGGCCATGCGCTCAACCCTGCTACCCCCCAGGGCGCCGCGGTGCTCGACCAGATGATCAACCGCCAGGCGCTGATCGTCGCCTATAACGACGACTTCCTGCTGATGACCTGGGTAACGCTGCCGACCCTCATATTGCTGGCGATGATGCGACGGGTTCGCCGGTAATCCCGCCGAGGGGGGTTGCGGTGCCCGAAGGCGCCGGGCCATTCTGCCGCCATGAACGCCCACGCAACCCTCGAAATCCGCGGCCTCACGCGCCGCTTCGGCAGCAAGACGGCGGTGGACGATGTGTCCCTGACGGTCCCCCCCGGCCAGATGCTCGGCATTCTCGGCCGCTCGGGCGCCGGCAAGTCGACGCTGCTGCGCATGATCAACCGGTTGCA
This sequence comes from uncultured Rhodospirillales bacterium, assembly GCA_903910565.1. Classification (GTDB taxonomy): domain Bacteria; phylum Pseudomonadota; class Alphaproteobacteria; order Acetobacterales; family Acetobacteraceae; genus CAIYPH01. The sequence continues at coordinate 13,235 of CAIWAJ010000792.1, read as the reverse complement.
GCCGCCATCCTCCGGCAACATCCGCTATGGCGATCTCGACGTTACCGCGCTCACCGGCCGCGCGCTGCGGGATTGGCGGACGTCCTGCGCCATGATCTTCCAGCAATTCAACCTCATCCCGCGGCTCGACGTACTGACCAACGTGCTGATGGGCCGGCTGAACCACCGCGCCACCCTGCCATCGCTGCTCGGCCTGTTCAGCGCCGAGGAGCGTGCGCTGGCTCTGAAGACGCTCGAGCGCTTCGACCTGCTGGAAGTCGCCCTGCTCCGTGCCGGCCAGGTCTCTGGCGGCCAGCAGCAGCGTGTGGCGATTTGCCGCGCCTTGTTGCAGGAACCGCGCCTGCTGCTCGCCGACGAGCCGATCGCCAGCCTCGACCCGCATAACGCGCGCATCGTGATGGACGCGCTCCGGCGCATCAACCGCGAGGATGGCCTGACGGTGCTGTGCAACCTGCACCACCTCGACACCGCCCGCTCCTATTGCGATCGCATCGTCGCCATGCAGTCCGGCCGCATCGTGTTCGACGGCACCCCAGCCGACCTCACCGCGGCGAAGGTGCAGGACATCTATGGGGTCACCGAAGATGAATTTCACGCCCCGATGCCCGAGGGGGCCCTGGCGCTCGCCTGAAAGCGGCGCTATAGGTATCCAATGATCCGGACGCACATCGCGCGAATTATGAGCCCGGCTGCCTAGCAGCCGGGGCTTTCACGCGCCTGCCCGTCTTCCATTCGTTCCGGACTCCCAAAACATGTCAACCGAACCCTGGGCCCTCGTCGGCCTGCTCGCCTCCGTGCGTTTCACCGTCCACGCCGAGCCGTCCCCCGGGCTGCTCGCCCGCCTGCTGCAGCCCTTCGCCAAGCGCGATCTCACGCCCGACCGCTTCGAGGCGCAGATGACGGGCGGCGCCATGCGGATCGACATCGCCATGGACGCCATGCCCGCCGAGATGGTGCACCTGGTGGTCGGCAATATCGGCCAAACCATCGGCGTGCAGTCGGTGACCCACCGCCAGGAAATCACCGGGCAGGTCAGCCGCCGCGCGGCTTAACCCGCTCGCCCGCTCCGACCGCCGGGAGGCCAACGATGACCGTTCAGCAAGGTTCAAGGCCCCTGGCCCGCGGACGCAGGAGATGGTGATCGCGGTTTTCAGCCTGGCATCCGGCCTCAGTGCATTCCTTCTGTTCTGGGTGCAGCCGTTGATCACCAAGATGCTGCTGCCGCTGCTCGGCGGGGCGCCATCGGTGTGGAACACGGCGATGATGTTCTTCCAGATCCTCCTGCTGGCCGGCTACCTCTATGCCCATCTGCTGATCCGACTGCCACCGAGGCTTCAAGCGGTCACCCACGGGTTGCTGCTCCTCGTCGCCTGGAGCCTGCTGCCATTTGGCGTCGGCGGAGCGCTCACCACGCCCGCCGAGGGGGCGCCGATCACCTGGCTGCTCGGCACGCTCGCACGGCTCGTCGGCCTGCCGTTTTTTGTCCTCTCGGCCTCGGCTCCGCTGATCCAGGCCTGGTTCGGGCGCACCGGCGATCGCGCCGCCGGTGACCCTTATTTCCTCTACGCTGCCAGCAATGCCGGCAGCCTCGTCTCCCTGCTGGCATTTCCGCTCCTCCTCGAGCCCGCCCTGCCGCTTCCCGGTCAGGCCCGGGCATGGGCGATCGGCTTCGCCCTGCTTGCACCCCTGCTTGGCGCCTGCTTCGTTGCCACGCGCCGCCGTCCAGCGATGCTACCGGGCGCCGACGCCCTGCCGGCGGTACCCGTACGCGGGGCAACGCGGCTGCTCTGGGTTACCCTGTCGCTGGTGCCATCAAGCCTGCTGCTCGGGGTGACATCCTATATATCCACCGATCTTGCCGCCGTTCCCCTGCTCTGGGTCGTGCCGCTGGCGCTGTATCTGCTGACCTTCATCATCGCCTTCGGCCGCAATGCCAGCGGCGCCTGGAGCGGGCGGGCAACGGCAGTGGGGATTGTCGTCGTCACCACCCTGCTGACGGCAACCCGGGTGATGGAGTTGCCAATCCCCGCCTGGCTCAGTGTCCCGGCGCATATCATCTCATTCTTCGCCATCGCCCTTTGGTGCCACGCGCAGCTGTCCCAGCGCCGCCCACCGGCCAGCAATCTCACGGAGTTCTACCTGTGGCTGTCCGTCGGCGGCGCGCTTGGCGGAATCTTCAACGCACTCGTCGCCCCCGTCATCTTCTCGTCGACCTATGAGTACGATCTCGGCATCGCGGCGGCCTGCCTGCTGCGGATGGTCATGGCCGGGCGCGCGGGGCGGCGGCCGGTGATCGAGCTGTGCTATGCCATTATCCTGGTCGGCGGCGCCGCCGCCCTGGCAATCCAGATTCGCGGCACTGGTTGGATTCTGGACCTCGGAAACCTCCCGAAAATCACCTCGGTGGCCCTGCTCGGGGTGGCGCTCATCTGGTACAGCCGCCATCCGCCCCGCTTCACAGCGTCAGTCCTGGCGGTGCTGGGGTGCGGCCTGATGATCCAGAACGGACTTGGCATCATCCACGGCACGCGCAGCTTCTTCGGTGTCGTTCATGTCCGCAGCATCGCACACGGCACTTGGCATGGGCTGCTGCACGGCGATACCCTGCACGGCGTCGAGGCGACCGACCCGGCGAAATGGGCCGAGACCTCCACCTACTACGTCGCCAATGGCCCTGCCGGGCAGTTTCTCCGCAACGTCCCGACCCCGCGCCGCGTCGCCGCGATCGGCCTCGGCACCGGCGGCCTCACCTGCTTCAGCCGGCCCGGCGAAGACTGGACGTTCTTCGAGATCGACCCCGCGGTCGCGGAGGTGGCCAGTGACACGCGGTTTTTCCACTATCTCGCGCAATGCGGTCGCAGCGCCCGGATCGCCATCGGCGATGGCAGGCTGCTGCTCGCCGCCCAGCCGGATAGCGCCTATGATCTCATCGTCCTCGATGCCTTCAGTTCCGACTCGATACCGGTCCACCTGCTGACACAGGAGGCGTTCGGCCTCTATTTGAGGAAGCTCGCGCCGCATGGCCGGCTGCTCGTCCATATCAGCAACCGCTACCTCGATCTCGAGCCGGCCCTGGCGGCCGGCCTCGCCGACCTCGGAGCGGTGGCGCTGGCGCAGTTCTACAAGCCGAGCGCCGAGGAGATCGCGCGCTGGGCCACGCCGTCGAACTGGGTGGCGATTGCTCCCGGCCCCGGCGACCTCGACTTCCTGCGCGGGGATGCCCGCTGGCGCCCGCTCGCGTCACGCGCGGGTTTTGTGCCGTGGACGGACAGCTACTCCAATATTCTCAGCGTCTTGCGTTGGTAGGAAGGGGAAGGAAGCGGTGCTTCCCATGGAGCCCCCTACCAAACGCATAGAAAGTTTTTGCTTCATTTTTCAAAAAGAAGCGCTTGCTTCCTGAACTCCCTAAGCCAGCACCGTCGCCTCATCGAAGCCAAACCGCGGCCCGCGTGGATGCACCGCGGCGGGATCGCCATGGCCGAGGTTGATCAGGAAGTTACACTTCCAGCCGCGGTCCCACAGGAACGCGCTCTCGACCTTGGATTTATCGAAGCCCGACATCGGCCCGCAGTCGATACCCAGCGCCCGCGCCGCGAGGATGAAATAGGCCCCTTGCAGCGAGCCGTTGCGCACCGCGGTCTCCTCGGCCAGCGAGTAGTTGCCGGAAAACCAACTTTTCGCGTCGGCGTTGTGCGGGAACAGCTTGTAGAGGTGATCGTAGAAATGCGGGTCATGCGCCACGATCGCCGTGACCGGCGCCGCCATGGTTTTAGCCAGGTTACCAGCCGATAGCGCCGGCTTCAGCTTCTCCTTGCCCTCCGGCGTGCGGATGAACACGAAGCGCGCCGGCGAGCAATTGGCCGAGGTCGGACCCATTTTCATCAGGTCGAACACCGCGCGCAGGTCGTCGTCAGTGACCGGCTGGTCGGTCCATGCGTTATGAGTACGGGCCTCGCGGAACAGCGCGTCAAGGGCCGCGTCGTCGATCGCCATCAGAACATCACCTGCTCGACCTGGCGGACCTCCGGCACGTAGTGGCGCAGCATGTTCTCGATGCCGTGCTTCAGCGTCGCAGAGGAGGAGGGGCAGCCGGAGCAGGCGCCCTGCATGTGCAACCGTACCACGCCGTCGCGGAACCCGCGGAAGACGATGTCCCCGCCATCCCCGGCCACCGCCGGGCGCACGCGGGTGTCGAGCAGCTCCTTGATCTGCGCCACGATCTCGGCATCCTCCGGCAGCGTATCCTCCTCGGCCTCGGCATCCTCGCCGAGGATCACTGGCCGGCCGGCGACGAAATGCTCCATAATCGTGCCGAGAATCAGCGGCTTGAGACCCTGCCAGGACGCCGCGTCGGACTTGGTGACGGTGACGAAATCGCCGCCCAGGAACACCCGGACCACGCCGGGATGCGCGAAGATATCAGCCGCCAACGGGCTGCGGTCAGCCGCGATCGCCGTGGCGAAATCGGCGGTGCCGCTGCCCATCACGTCACGGCCCGGGAGGAACTTCAGGGTCGCTGGGTTCGGCGTGCTTTCGGTCTCAATAAACATTAGGCTGCCCTCGGGTTAAAGGGGACTGTCGGGGTCCGGTTGCTACATCGTCTCTTCGAGACCGGAAGGCAAGGGGAAGGAAGCGCTCCTTTTTTGGAAAAAGGAGCAAAAAACTTTTATTCCAATGCTTTGCCACGCTCGCAAGCTTCAACGGAGAGGCGACAGCCAAACGAATAAAAAGTTTTTGCTTCTTTTTTCAAAAAGCAGCGCTTGCTTGCTACCCTATTGGAGAAGGGACTTACGCGCCGAAACGAACTCCTCCACCCCCGCCACAAGGAGGTCGAAATCCTTGTCCGTCAGCGGCAGCGAGAGCGCGATGAGGTCTCGCTTGGGCATGATGAAGATGCCATGGGCGACGAGGTCAAAGAACAACAGCTCGCGCACCTTGGCATTCCCGCGCGCGGCATCCTGCGGCGAGGTGATCGGCCCGCGCATGGCGTGCGGCGCCATCATCGAGCCGATGCCGGTGAATTGTAGCGCGACGCCCGCCTTCTCGCACACCGCGTTGAGCCGCGCGCGCAGCGCATCGCCACGGGCATTCAGCGTCACCGCCGCTTCCTTGGTATAGACCTTCGACAGCCCGGCGATGCCGGCGGAGAGGGTAAAGACGTTGTTGTTGTAGGTGCCGGAATGCGGCAGCGCGTCGCCGCGGCGGGGGTCGAACCGGTCGAGGAACTCCGCCTTGCCACCGAAGGCGCCGGCGGAGAAGCCGCCGCCAATGTATTTCCCGAGCGAGGTGAGGTCCGGGATGATTCCGTGCTTCTGCTGCAGGCCGCCCGGCGAGAGGCGCGAGGTCATCACCTCATCGAAGATCAGCACAATGCCATGCTTCTTGGTCCTCTCGCGCAGCATGGCGAGAAATTCCACCGAGGCGGGGATGCAGCCACCGCCACCGATCATCGGCTCGAGGATGAGGCAGGCGATGCGATCGGCGTTGGCGTCGATCATCGCGGCAGTGCCGTCGATATCGTTATAGGTGGCCACCACCGTCTCGTAGGGCACGTTGATCGGGTTGCTCTGGGCGGCGAATGTGAGGAATCCGCCGTGGTAGCAGCCCTGGAAGCCCATCACCGCCGGCCGCCCGGTGATGACGCGGGCGAGCTGGATGTTGAACATATTGGCTTCGGTGCCGGAATTCACGAAGCGCACCCGCTCGATCGAAGGGAAGCGATCGATAATTAGCTGAGCCTGCACCGCCTCGAGCGAGGTGACACCGGAAAGGTTCCAACCCAGCGCCAGGCGGTCCTCGATGGCCGCGCGGATCACCGGGTGGCTGTGGCCATAAATGCCGGCGGTCGCCTCGCCGAGGAAGTCGACATAGGAATGCCCATCCTCGTCCCACAGCCGGGCGCCCTCGCCGCGGCGGAACATGATGGGGTAGGGGTCGAAATAGACGCCGCTGCGGGTGTTGCCGCCGGGCATGGTCGGCAGCGCCTTCTGGAACAGCGCGCCGCTGTTCGGGTTCGCCTTGGCAAAGTTCGACTTCGCTTCGTCGAGGGCCTGGGACACGTCGGCGTTCGGCGCCACATTCACGTTCATCGACCTAGCTCCTTGGAACAGATAGCCGCAGACTAGGCCGAATGGGGCGGCGGCGGAAGACGGCCCCTTCCCCACAATCAGGCTTCAGGAGTCTCAAGGAAGCGGTTCATTTTTGAAAAAAGGAACCAAAAGGACTTTTACCCTTTTGGCGTTGAGCTGCCCTGGGAGGGTACACGCCAAACGAATAGAAAAACTTTGCTTCTTTTGTTAAAAAATCACTTCCTTCCTATTCGAACGTCAAAGCCGCCGTCAGGTCCCCGGTATTGGCCCGCAATCCCGGCAGAGTATCGAGCTTGAAGCGCCGAATGATCAGCTTGAGGATCGAGGCCGTGTCATACCCGGTGTGGTCGACGAACCCCTTGCGCGCGAAGGGCGAAATCACCAGCGCGGGAATCCGCGTGCCCGGCCCCCACCGATCATGCCAGCCGGCCCCCTCGGGCAGCGCCGCATGGTCCCAGAAGCCGCCGTTCTCGTCGTAGGTGACGATGACGACCGTGTCCGCCCACAATTTCGGGTTGTTGCGCAGCCGGTCAAGCAGGTCGGCGATGTGCACATCGCCCCGCACCAGGTCGGTGTAAGAGGGATGCTGGTTGTAGATCCCGGCCGGCTTGTAGAACGCCACCGGCGGCAGCGTGCCATCGTCGATCGCGGCGACCAGATCCTCCCCATCGCGCAGATGCCGCGCGCGCTCGGCCGTCCCCGGCGCCCAGCGCGCGTAGTAGTTGAAAGGCTGATGATGTGGCTGGAAGTTCAGCGCCCCATCCTTGCCGGTGTAGATCACCCGTCGCGCGGCCAGCGGCCGCGGCCCATCCTCGTTGGCGGCGCGATAGCCGCCGGCATACCACGCCCAATCAAGCCCGCGGTCCGACATCAGATCGCCGATCGTGCGCGCCGTCTGCGGCGGCAGCGCCGGCCCCATCGATTTGTTCAGCACGGTATCAACCAGCGCCGGATTGCCGCCCGGCGCAGGCGCGATGCCGCTCGGCTGATACGGCGGCTGGGTGGTGTTCACCGCGTAGCCGTCCGGCGTCACCTGCGTGTTGGATGCGATCCGCACAGGCCCCACTGTCGCCGAGGGCGAGCCCGCCGCCTTGGTCATCCGCCCATCAGCATCGAGCTTGGCCGTAACCTCTGCTGGCGCGTTCGGAAAGCTCGGCGCGCAGGCGCAGATCAGATACTGGTGGTTGAGGAACGAGCCGCCAAACGCCCCCATGAAGAAGTTGTCGGCCAGCGTGAACTCCTTCGCCCACTGCCAGAGCCGCAGCTTGCTGCCATCCACATAGCCCATCGACCAGCCACCAACCGTCGACATGGCCGCGAACATGTTGTTCCGCCCACCATTAATCTGCTCGGCGTTGTGGTAGAACGCATGGATCGGGCTTGGCAGCACATCCGATAGTTTCGCATTGATCGGATCCGAATCGATACGGAATGGCCCGTTGGGTATCTGGGGGAAGCGCGGATCGGCGCCATTACCGCGCCAAACCGTCAGATACGGCAGCGGCTTACCATCGTGATCGAGCTGCGTCTTTTGCTCGTCGGTGGCATTGGCAATACCGTTGGCCCCCGGAAAAGTGCCGTAGAGGTGATCGAAGCTGCGGTTCTCCGCATAGATCACCAGGATATGGCCGATGCGGGCGAGCTGCTGGTCGGTCACCTCAGCCAGGGCCGGGCCTGCCAGGGCCGGCGCGATCAAAGTAACAAGCAATGCGATCGCACGGATCATCTGAATTTCCAGTTGCTGCAACCAAGATACCCCGTCCGAAACCGCCGCCTCAAGCGACAGCACGATTACATCGGGTAGCCAAAACTCCGCATAGCCCGCCCGCACGTCGCACGGAAATGCTCCTTCTCCTCCTCCGACCAGCTCGTATCATCCAGCGTCAACCGCTTGGACCAATCATGCGAGGAGCTCTTCTCCGTCCGGTTGTTCACGAAGAAGTCAGCGATGTCCTGCGCCTTTTCTGGGCGCCCAACATGCTCGGCGATCCGCTTCCCGACCTCGACCGGCGCATTGGTCAGCTCATGCTGGTCGACCACCAGGGCCTCCGGAACCCATTCCGCCAGCTTCGCGGTGGCCTGCATGCACGCCACCCAGGACTTGCAGGCGTCGTCGAAGCTCGCCCCGAACTTGATCTGAAAGGACTGAACCACCTCGATCCCTGTCCGCTTAATGACCATGAAGCGCGCATCGGGAAACGTCTCCAGCACCAGTGGCGTCGCCAGGATTGCCTCCGCCCCCGGCGTCTTGTCGACGAAGCTGTCGGACTTGTAGACGCGGCCGTAAACCTCCCGGATTTCCTCGATCATCTGCAGTTTGAACGCTCGCGCCGACAGCTCCCGTGCCAGCGCTCCGCGCTTTTCCGTAAAGCCCTTCGTGTACTTGAAATATTGATGGATGATCCGCTGGTAGATCGTGAAAACATGCCCCTCGCCCCGCCCCGGCAGCCCCAGCACCTTCCGCGCCACATTCTGGCTGATGGACGTGCCCGACCGCGCGGGTCCATAGATAAACAACTTCAACGGCTCGGACATGAACTACCTCGCGATGCGACGGCTCTATTAGCCCACCACCGCACCCCGTCGCAACGACGCCGGCGGGAGGCGGCCCCATCACTGGCGCCGCCCCATACCTGATCAGAAGATCTCGAACAGCCCCGCCGCCCCCATGCCGCCGCCGACGCACATCGTCACCACGCCATACTTGGCGCCGCGCCGCTTGCCCTCGATCAGCACATGCCCGGTCATCCTGGCACCCGACATGCCATAGGGATGCCCGATCGAAATCGCCCCGCCCGACACGTTCAGCAGCTCATTCGGAATGCCCAGCGTATCCCGGCAATACAGCACCTGGCTGGCGAACGCCTCGTTCAGCTCCCAGATCCCGATATCCTCGATCTTCAGCCCGTGCTGCTTCAGCAGCTTCGGCACCGCGAACACCGGCCCGATGCCCATCTCTCCGGGATCACACCCCGCCACCGCCATGCCGCGATAAGCGCCGAGCGGCTTCAGCCCGCGCCGCTCCGCCTCCTTGCCCTCCATCAGCACCACCGCCGACGCCCCGTCCGACAACTGCGACGCGTTCCCCGCGGTGATGAACTGCCCCTCCGCCACCCGCATCCCGTTCTTGAACACCGGCTGCAGCTTCTGCAAATCCGCCAGCACCGTCTGCGGCCGGTTGCCCTCGTCCAGCGACAGCGTGATCTCCCGCGGGCTCGCCACCCCCGTCGCCTTGTCCACCACCTGCATGATCGCCGTCATCGGCGCGATCTCGGCGGCATGCCGCCCCTCCGCCTGCGCCTGCCCCGTCCGCTGCTGCGACTGCAGCGCATACGCGTCCTGCGCCTCGCGGCTCACCCCATACTTCGCCGCCACGATCTCCGCCGTCTCCAGCATGCTCATGTAAAGCGCCGGCGCCATCTCGGTGAGCTTCGGGTCCTGCGTGCGAAACCGGTTCATCTTGTCGTTCTGCACCAGCGAGATCGACTCAACACCACCGCCGACCGTGATGCTCATCCCGTCGAAAATGATCTCCTTCGCCGCCGTCGCAATCGCCATCAGCCCCGAGGCGCACTGCCGATCCATCGACATCCCCGCCACCGTCTCCGGCAACCCCGCCCTCAGCGCCGCCTGCCGCCCGACATTGGAACCCGTCGACCCCTGCTGCAACGCGCAGCCCATGATCACATCCTCAACCTCCGCCGGGTCAATCCCCGCCCGGCTCACCGCATTGGCGATCGCATGGCCGCCTAACGCCTGGCCCTGAGTGTCATTGAACGCGCCGCGATAGGCCTTGCCGATCGGAGTGCGGGCGGTAGAAACGATAACGGCTTCGCGCATGATATTCTTTCCAGATTGGTTGGGCGTTCCCCGAAGACAGATTAGCGGCGCCCGCGGCGATTGTCACACAGGGAAGCAAGCGCTCCTTTTTTGAAAAAAAGGAGCAAAAAACTTTTAAAACTCTGCCTCATACCGCCCCCGGCCATCCCGCAAAGCCAAGCCAACGGCATGAAACGGAATGAAAAGTTTTTTGGTTCTTTTTGTTCACAAAAAGAACACCCTAAACCCTCCTCACATTCCAGGGATAAGACGCCGACCCATCCAATATCCCCGTAATATCGTTCCGCCTCACCGTGAACACCCCATACTGCCCCAACGGCACCAGCGGCGGATCATCGAACAACACCCGCTGGAACCGATTGAACAGCGGCAGCGCCGAACCCTCCGCCGGGCTGTCCAGCCATTGCTGCGTCAGCGCCTCGATCTCCGGCTTGTCATACCACCCCGTCCACCCCTTCGCCCCCTGCCCCCGCACATACATGTTGAGCGCCGGATTGATCATCGAAACCTTCGAGCCCGAGGTGTGGAACATGCTCCACCCCCCCTTCTCCACCGGCTCCCGGCTCGTGATCCGCTGGATCATCGTCCCCCAATCCATCGGCTGAAAATCCACATTCAGCCCGATCCGCTTCAGCAAATCCGCCATCACCGTCCCGAACGCGCCCAACTGCGGATAATCCATCGGCGCAATCACCACCGTCCGCTCGCCGTTATACCCCGAAGCCGCCACCAGCTTCCGCGCCGCCTCCACCGACAGCGCCGGCATATCCGCCTGGCCGATCTCCTCCGAATCCGGAATCCCACACGGAATCATCGCCCGGCACGTCCGCCACACCTCCTGGTCGTCGCCAAACCCGGCGCGCATGAAATCCTCCTGGTTCACCGCCGCCAACACCGCCCGCCGCAACGCCACATTGTTGAACGGCTTCTGCAAATGGTTGAACCGCGCGATCGCGTACCAGTTATACGGGTCCTTCGCCTGCACCGTGATGCCCTTGGCCTTGCGCAACAACTCGTGCAGATCCGCCGGCGTATACTCCCACCAATCCATCTCGCCCGACTGCATCGCATTCGAAGCCGTCGCCGAATCCGGCATCGTGTACCACGTCACCCGCTCGAAATGCGCAACCTTCCCCCCCGCCGTCCGCTCCGCCGCCTCCCCCCGCGGCACATACCTGTCGAACCGCGCATACGCCGCCCGACTCCCCGCGTTGAACTCGTCCGGCAAAAACCGATACGGCCCGCTCCCCGTCGCGTCCGTCACCGCCTTGTAAGGGTCCGTATTCGCCAGCCGCTCCGGCATCACGAAACACGCCAACGCCCCCACCCGAGACAGCGCCACCAGCAAATGCGGAAACGCCCGCTTCAGCCTGAACCGGAACGTCCGGTCATCCGGCGCATCAATCCCCTCCAACACCTCCGCCACCAACTGCCCGAACGAATCCCGCTTCGCCCACCGCTTGATCGAAGCCACCGCATCCCGCGCCAGCACCGGTGACCCGTCGTGGAACCACAACCCCTCCCGCAACGTGAACCGCCACTCCCGCCCATCGTCCGAAACCGTGTGCCCCGCCACCATCTGCGGCCGCGGCGTCAAATCCTGCCCAATGCCATACAGCGTGTCATACACATGATACGCATGGTTCAGCGTGACGAGCGACGCCGTCCATATCGGGTCCAACACCGTCAGCCCCACCGCACTGATAAACCGCAACTCCCTGGGGTCCCGCCGCTGCGCCCGCGCCACCCCCGCCACCGGCGCAACCGCCGCCCCCGCAAGCACCGCCCGGCGATTCAATGTCGTCATCCCGTCCTCCATGCCGGCAACCTCTCCGGGCCACCTTTCGCGCCAGCATGCACCGGCCGGAGGAACGCCGGCAATCAGGGAAAGCCGCAGGGCAAGCACTTCTTTTTGTGAACAAAAAGAAGCAAAAAAACTTTTCATTCCCCCGCGCGGCTGGATCACCAGCCCTCAGCCGCAATCCCGCCATCCCGCATGCATCAACGACAATATGTATCGTATTCACACCAACCGTAGGGCGGAAAAGCGAAGCGCATTCCGCCACCGCCACTCTCCGCCCAACAACCGGTGACGATGACCGAATCCACACCCCCCTTGCCCAACACCCCCGTAACGGCCCACCCTCCCGCCATGACCGCCATCCCAACCCCGATTGAAGCCTTCATCGCCCGCTGGCAAGGCCGCGAAGGCGGCCAGGAGCGCGCCAACTTCCCCCTGTTCATCGTCGAACTCTGCGCCGCCCTCGCCCTCCCCACCCCCGAGCCCGCCGCCGCCACCACCGCCCTCAACGACTACGTCTTCGAACGCCGCGTCGATGAAAACACCCCCGGCGGCACCACCACACCCCGCCGGATTGACCTCTACAAACGCGACTGCTTCATCCTCGAAGCCAAGCAATCCCGCCTCCCCGGCGAGGCCAAGGCCGAACCCTTCCAACCCACCCTCCCCGCCATCGCCGAACCCACGCCCCGGCAAGGCCGCCGCACCGCCGCCCGCGCGTGGGACGTGCTGATGTTCAACGCCCGCCGACAGGCCGAATCCTACGCCCACGCCCTCCCGCCGGACCACGCCAACCCGCCCTTCATCCTCGTCCTCGATGTCGGCCACGTCCTCGAAATCTACGCCGACTTCTCGGGCCAGGGCCGCAACTACACCCAGCACCCCGCCCGCCAATCCTTCCGCGTCTACCTCGAAGACCTCGCCAAACCCGAGGTGCAAACCCTCCTCCGCGCCATCTGGACCGACCCGCAATCCGAAAACCCCGCCCGTCGCTCCGCCCCCGTCACCCGTGACATCGCCCAGCGCCTCGCCGCCGTCTCCAAATCCCTCGAAGCCGACGGGCATGACGCGGAAACCGCCGCCCTGTTCCTCATGCGCTGCCTCTTCACCATGTTCGCCGAGGATGTCGGCCTCCTCCCCGAAAAATCCTTCAAGGACCTTCTGCAACGCTGCGAAGCCAAACCCGACAACTTCCCCCGCCTCGTCAGCCGCCTCTGGGAAGCCATGGATACCGGCAGCTTCTCCGAAACCCTCGAAACCCAACTCCGCCGCTTCAACGGCGACTTCTTCAAGAACCGCAATGTCCTGCCCCTCCGTCGCGAGGAAATCGGCGAACTCCGCCGCGCCGCCGAACATGATTGGCGGCAGGTCGATCCCTCCATTTTCGGCACCCTCCTCGAACAGGCGCTCGACCCCACCGAGCGCCGCCGCCTCGGCGCCCACTACACCCCGCGCGCCTATGTCGAGCGCCTCGTCATCGCCACCATCATCGAACCCCTCCGCGC
>CAIWAJ010000791.1:0-1964 GCA_903910565.1 uncultured Rhodospirillales bacterium | reverse complement strand
TCTTCATCGCGTTCGGCGGCCGCCTCGCCGTCGGCACCATTCTGGAGCACGTATGAGCGAAACCGCCGCCGTCCCATCCTCCTCGGTTGACCGGGTGCGCGCGGCGCTGGTGGCGGCCGGGCATGCGGACAACGTGACCGAATTCCCCGAGGGCACCCGCACCGCCGAGGAGGCCGCCGCTTCGGTGGGCTGCACCGTGGCGCAGATCGCCAAGTCCATCGTGCTGCGGGCCGGCGAGCGGGCCGTGGTGGTGATCGCCTCCGGCGCCAACCGCGTCGACGCCGCCAAAGTCTCCGCCGCCCTTGGCGTGCCGGTGAAGCGGGCCGATGCGGAGTTCGTCCGCGCCGCCACCGGCTTCGCCATCGGCGGCGTCGCCCCAATCGGCCACATCACCCCACCGCTTCTGGTCTTCGACCGCGACCTGCTGCCCCTCTCACCGATCTGGGCCGCCGCCGGCTCGCCGCGCCACGTCTTCCGCACCGAACCGGCGGAGCTGCTGCGCATCACCGGCGCACGCGCCGCCGATATCAGGCAGGACGGCTGATGCTGATCGAGCTCGGCCATTTCGCCCTGATCCTCGCCTTGGCGGTCGCCATCTGCCAGGCCACGCTCCCGCTGATCGGCGCCGCCCGCCGCCACGGCGGCTGGATGGCCTTCGCCGACATGGCGGCGATGGTGCAGTTCGCGCTCGTCGGCATCGCCTTCGCCGCCCTGATGCACGCCTACATCGCGTCGGACTTCACGGTCATCAACGTCGCCCGCAACTCCCATACCGACAAGCCGCTGCTCTACAAAATCGCCGGCGTTTGGGGGAACCACGAGGGCTCCATGCTCCTCTGGGTACTGATCCTCGCCTTCTGCGGCGCCGCGGTGGCGGCCTTCGGCGGCCGGCTTCCCGCCACGCTGAAGGCCCGCGTGCTGGCCGTGCAGGCGATGACCGGCACCGGCTTCCTCGCCTTCATCCTGCTCACCTCCAACCCCTTCCTGCGCACCGACACACCGCAGCTCAACGGTGACGGCCTGAACCCCGTGCTGCAAGACCCCGGGCTCGCCTTCCATCCGCCCTTCCTCTACCTCGGCTATGTCGGCTCTTCCGTCGCCTTCGCCTTCGCGGTGGCCGCCCTCATCGAGGGCCGCGTCGATGCCGCCTGGGCCCGCTGGGTGCGCCCCTGGGCGCTCGCCTCCTGGGCGATGCTGACGCTCGGCATCGCGCTCGGCTCCTGGTGGGCCTACTACACGCTCGGCTGGGGCGGCTGGTGGTTCTGGGACCCGGTCGAGAACGCCTCCTTCATGCCCTGGCTGCTCGGCACTGCGCTGATCCATTCGGCCATCGTGGTCGAAAAGCGTGACGCCCTGAAAAGCTGGACCGTGCTGCTCGCCATCGTCACCTTCGCGCTCTCCCTGGTCGGCACCTTCCTGGTGCGCTCCGGCGTGCTGACCTCGGTCCACGCCTTCGCGGTGGACCCGGCCCGCGGCACCTTCATCCTCTTCCTGCTGATCGCCGCGATCGGTGGCTCCCTCACCCTCTACGCCATCCGCGCCCCCTCCATGCAGGCCGGCGGGCTGTTCGCCCCGGTCTCCCGCGAAGGGGCGCTGGTGCTGAACAACGTGCTGCTGGCCACCGCCACCGCCACCGTTTTCCTTGGCACCCTCTACCCCCTGGCGCTCGAGTTGATGACCGGGGAGAAAATCTCGGTCGGCCCCCCCTTCTTCAACAAGACCTTCGGGCCGCTGATGGTCCCCGTGCTGGTCGCCATGGCTGCCGGCCCGCTGATGGGCTGGAAGCGCGCCGATCTGCTGGGCGCCCTGCAACGCCTATGGGCCGCCTTCGCCATCGCCGGCCTGGTGGTCCTGGTCGGCCTCTATCTCACCTTCGGCGGCCCCGTGATGGCCGTGTTCGGCTTCGGCCTCGCCGCCTGGACCGCGGTTGGCGCCCTCGTCGAATGGGCCGAGCGCATCGCCCT
>CAIWAJ010000790.1:0-2130 GCA_903910565.1 uncultured Rhodospirillales bacterium | reverse complement strand
TCAATCCCGCCATCCGCCCGCATGCCACCGAGATACGGCCCCAACGCAAACCGGTACCCCGTCGCGTAGGTCGGCACCTGAAACACCGCCGCCCCTCCCGGCGACAGCAGGCTGAACGCGCGGCGCAGGATCTGGGCAATCACCGGCGGCGGATTATGCTGCAGCACGATCCGGCTGAACCACAGGTCGAACGGCCCGCGCATCGCGAACTCCGCTCCCTCCGCCAGGCTGAACGCCACATTCGTCGCCCCGGCCGCCACCACCGTCTCGCGCGCCATCTCCAAGTGGCTCGCCGACACATCGCCGGCCGTCACCTGGGCAAAACTGCGCGCGAGGAACGGCGTCACCCGCCCGATGCCGCAACCGAACTCGAAGACATGGCGGAATTGCCCGGGCTCCAGCCCGCATCGCCGCAGACACGCCTCCAGCATCGCCACATCAGCGGCACCCGAATTGTAGAACTCCGCCCGCGACTGCTCGATGTTCTCCGGCACGAAGCGATCCGCCGACAACACCGACCAATGCGGCCGCTCGGCACCCAGCCGGGTCCAGACCGCCTTGATATGCATCAGCAGCGCGTGCGCATTCGCCGGGTCGGTCTGCCACTCAACCTCCAGCGGCGGCGCGTCGGGCGGGACGAGCCGGATCGGCGCCGGTGGCGTGGCGCCGACCCGGGCGCGGAACTCGGCCGATGCCATGAACGCGTCGCGCAACTCGGAATACGAGCGGACACCGCGCCACGCCGTCACCACGGCCTCGCTCTCCGGCTCGCGGCCCAGCAACAACTGGTAGGCAATCCTTACCTCGTCCGCGGTCAGCATTCGCTCGCTTGCTCCCATGCATCGCGGCCCCGCATAGCCCGGCGGTGCCCCAGGGCCGAACTATAGGAGACCCGGCCGCCAGACTCCATCGCTCCCCTCGCCTTCCCCCCGCCTCCCCCCGGTGCTATAGGCCCTCGCCACTACGAGTACCGCCTGCATGACCGACGATCCGCCGCCCAACCCGGCGCTGCTCCCCTCCGGACTGCGAGACCTGCTGCCACCCGAGGCCGAAACCGAGGCCGCTTCGGTGGAGGCGTTGATGGATGGGTTCGCCGGCCACGGCTATCAGCGCGTCAAGGCCCCCCTGCTCGAATTCGAGGACACGCTGCTCGCCGGCTCCGGCGCGGCGATGTCCGACCAGACCTTCCGCCTGATGGACCCCGATACGCGGCGCATGATGGGCGTGCGTGCGGACATCACGCCGCAGATCGCCCGAATCGCCACCACTCGGCTGGCCCACGCGCCACGTCCGCTGCGGCTCTCCTATGAGGGCCAGTGCCTGCGCATCCAGGGCGGCCAGACCGCGCCGGATCGCCAGATCGCCCAGGCCGGCATCGAGCTGATTGGCCATGACAGCCCGGCCGCCGATGCCGAGATCGTGCTGGTGGGCGTCGCCGCGCTCGCCGCTGTCGGCCTCACGCGGATTTCGATCGACCTCACACTGCCGCTGCTGGTACCGACCCTGCTCGAGGAGACTGGCATCACCGGCGAGTCCCGCGCCCGTCTCGCCCGCGCGCTTGACCGCAAGGACGCCGCAGCGGTGGCCGAGCGCGGCGGCTCGCTTGCCGGCACGCTGACCGACCTGCTGCTGGCCGCCGGCCCCGCCGAAGGGGCGCTCGCGGCGCTGGACGCCGCGGCCCTCACGCCCGGCGCCCGCGCCCATGCCGAGCGGCTTGCCGCGACGGTGGCCGCCATTCGTGCCCGCGCGCCGGGGCTGAAGCTGACCATCGATCCCGTGGAATTTCGCGGCCTGCGCTACCACACCGGCGTCTGCATGACGTTCTACGCGCCGGACCGGCGGCTCGAGCTTGGCCGTGGTGGCCGCTATATCTGCGGAGAATCAGAGCCGGCGACCGGCCTCACCCTCTACCCCGAGGCCATCCTGCTCGCCGCCCCCAAGGGCCATGCCAAGCCACGCGTTTTCGTGCCTGAAGGCGCCGATCCGGCTGCCGCCGTACGGCTGCGTGGTGAAGGTTGGGCCACCGTTGGCGCGCTCGAAGCCGTATCTGACCCGCAGGCGGCGGCGCGTGCCGCCGGCTGCACCCATGTTCTCCTTGGCGGCAACGCCGCACCCGTTCAACCGGAGTAG
>CAIWAJ010000789.1:0-4611 GCA_903910565.1 uncultured Rhodospirillales bacterium | reverse complement strand
GGACGGCGGCGGTTTCGCTCATACGTGCTCCAGAATGGTGCCGACGGCGAGGCGGCCGCCGAACGCGATGAAGATGGTGCCGGCGCCGCGATCGATCCAGCGCCGCAGCCGGCGGAACAGGGATGCGACCGGTGGGGCCGAAATCATGCAAGCGAGCAGCCCATACCAGAGCAGCGATATCGTCACCATCTCCGCCACCGTCGCCAGCCCCAGCGATAGCGGCGCCCCCGGCGGCAGGACGGCGGTGAACAGGCTGCCCACCAGCAGCGCGGATTTCGGGTTGGACAGGCTGGTGACCAGCCCGAAGCGGAAGGCGGCCCCGCGCGCCTCGCTCTGCTCCGCCCGCTCCGGACGGAAACTGCCGAGGATGATGCGGGCGCCGATCCAGCACAGATAGGTACCGCCGATCAGTTTCAAGCCGCCATACAGCCATGGCGCCAGCACGAACAGCACCTGCACCCCGAACAGCCCCGCCAATGCCCAGGCGGCGCTGCCGATCCCGAGGGCCGCGACCGTCACCAGCGCCTCGCCGCGCGATCGCAGCGCCGCCATCCGCGCCACCGCGAGGAAGTTCGGCCCCGGGGTTACGACCGCCACCAGCCATATCGCGGCCACTGTCGCCATCATCGCGGGCGGCGGCATGGGGAAACTCCTGTATAGCGGGGCGCATGACGCCGCATGATGAACCGATCGCCCTTTATATCCACTGGCCTTTCTGCCTGGCCAAGTGCCCGTACTGCGATTTCAACTCCCATGTGCGTGAGCGGATCGACCAGACCCGCTTCGCCGCCGCCCTGCGCCGCGAACTGGCCTGGGAGGCCGAGCGCCTCGGCCGCCGCCCGCTCGCCTCGATCTTCTTCGGCGGCGGGACGCCGAGCCTGATGGCGCCCGAGACCGTCGCGGCACTGATAGCCGACGCAACCGCGTGCTTCCCGCCGCTGCCCGACGTCGAGATCACGCTGGAGGCCAACCCGACCAGCGTCGAGGCGAGCCGGTTTCGCGCGTATCGGCAGGGGGGCGTCAACCGGGTGTCGCTGGGCGTGCAGAGCCTCGACGCCGCCGATCTCGCGCGGCTCGGCCGGCAGCACAGCGTCGGCCAGGCGATGGCGGCGCTCGATCTCGCGCGCGAGATTTTCCCCCGGCTGTCCTTCGACCTGATCTACGCCCGCCCCGGCCAGACCCTGCCGGCCTGGCGGGCGGAGCTTAGGGCGGCGCTGTCGCGCGCGGCGGATCACCTTTCGCTCTACCAGCTCACCATCGAGCCCGGCACCGCCTACCAGGCCCTGCATCGCCGCGGCGAGATCGTGCTGCCGGACGATGACACCGCGGCCGAACTTTATGACGCGACCGCCGAGGAGGCCGCCCGCTTCGGCCTGCTGCCCTATGAGGTGTCGAACTACGCCGCGACGGGGGCGGAGAGCCGGCACAACCTCGCCTATTGGCGCTACCGCGACTACGCCGGCATCGGGCCCGGGGCGCATGGGCGGGTGACGGTCGGCGGGACGCTGCTTGCCACTCGACGCCATCGGGCACCGGAACCATGGGCCGAGCGTGTCGAGGCCCAGGGGCATGGGACCACGCATGAGGACCCGGTCAGCGCCGAGGACCGCGCCCGCGAAATGCTGCTGATGGGGCTGCGGTTGACCGAGGGCATCGATCCCGCCCGCTTCGCCGCCCGCACTGGTATGACGCTGGAGGCGGCGATCGATCCGGACGTGCTCGCCCAGGCCATTGACGCCGAGTATCTCACCCACACGCCAACCCGGCTCGCCGCGACGCCTGAAGGCCGCAAGCGGCTTGATGCGCTGCTTGCGGCCTTGGTGCAGTGAGGGCGTCAGGTCAGAAAATCAGCCAGGTGAAGAGGTAGATCGTGTTGTTGTCCCGGGCGTTGCGGCCGGTACCGTCGTAGTTGTTCACCGCGCCGTTGAACTCCGTGAAGGCGGTGTATTGCGCGCCGAAGCGCAGATTGGCCCAGGGCGAACCCCAGCTGCCATCCTTGCCGAAGGGGATCCAGTCGGCCTCGAGCAGCAGACCGGTGCTGTTGGGGCGCCCGGTGCGGCTGCCATAATAGGTGGCGTCCGAGGTGCCCCAGGTCCGCACCAGTCCGGCGGTCAGGCCGTAGGTGTTCATGTAGTAGTAGGAAGCGTTGAAGCGGAGCTGGTCGAGCCCGTGTTTCGAGGTATCCGCCCCGCCCTGCCCCGCCGTCGCACTCAGCGACTGGGACTCGTGCAGACCGATGGCCTGCAGGGTGACGGTGTGGGTGCCATCGCCGATGTACTGGTAGGAGGCGTCGGCCGCGAGGTCACTGTATTTGTCGCTCCCAATGCCCGAGACGTAGTTGGGCTGGATGGCGGCGGCCATGCCGAGCAGGCCGACATGGGCGGACTGGCCGTTCCAGTTCCACTCATAGGCGATGCGGCCGTAGGGGGCGACGCCGTTGATGGTGCCCATCCCCGGGAAGGTGCCGAAGAACTTGGCCGTTCCCTGTTCCATGGCGCGGTAGCCGCCGAACTCGACATAGAGCGCGTTGTTCCACCAGGCATAGGCGGTGGCGCCGATGGTCGACCCGGCGAGACCGCCGGCGAGCAGCGGATTGGCGCCAGGCGTCAGGTTCAGCGGCGAGGCGACATAGGGGAAGCCCCAGGCGAAGGTGGTGTGATAGGGGTCCTGCACCGTCGGGTTGTTGTTCAGCGAAATGCCGACGCGGATGGTCGAGTCGCCATAGTCGAACGGCGCGGTGACCCGAATGTCGCTGTTATCGAGGAAGAAGGTGGGCGAGGCCGGGTCCGGCGAGGCGGCGTTGACGCCGTTATAGGTCGCCTGGACCAGCGCGCCGACATAGTCGTTGACGCGATGGCCGAAGAAAATGCTGACCTGATCGATCGCGAAGTTGTTGTTGCTCGCGAAATGCGTCGAGGCCGCGCCGGGCTGGGCTTTGGCGGTGTTGCTGAAGGACGAGAGCACCATGGCGGAAAACGGGATCTTGCTGCGCAGCGTTTCCTCGCCGCCCCCCTGGGTGAAGCCCCCGATCTTGAAGGCGCGGCCGAAGGGCGTGAGCTGCGGACCGAAGCCGCCGACATGGCAGGCGGTGCAGGGCTGCCCGGTCTGGGCGGCGAAGCTTGGCACCGCCTCGGCCGTTCGGGCGAAGCCGAACAAGGCGACGACCGTGACCGCGGCGCCAAAAATTGCTGTTCGTAAACCAAACATGGCTCGTCTCCCCAATCACTTCGAGGAGACAATGCACCTTCGAGGACGCTGGCCCATTGATCTCAATCAATGGGCGCAGCCAATTATTGGAATTATTTAATGGTCCCGAGATATGCGATGACATCCGCGCGCTGTTCAGCGCTCTTGATGCCGGCAAATGTCATCGTCGTGCCGGGGACCAGCGCCTTCGGGTTAGTGAGATAGGTATCGAGCGTGGCCGGATCCCACGTCAGATTGGCGCCCTTGTTGGCGGCCGAATAGCGGAAGCCGTCGATGGAGCCCGACTTGCGTCCGACAATGCCGAACAGGCTGGGGCCGACGAGATTGCGGCCGGCGGCCACCGCGTGGCAGGCGCTGCACTGGGTTTTGAAAATTTTCTGCCCGCTTTCGGGATCGGCGGCGGCGGCAGGTTGGGCGACGGCAAAAGCGGCGGCCAGCACGGCCATGGTAGCGAATGCACGCATGATGAAAACCTCCGGACTAAGCGCTGAAACGCCGCCGATGTAGGCGCCATGCCGCAGTGCGGCAAGCGCGTTCTGGTCAGGCCAGCATGCACTCCACCACACGCTCACCCACGCGCCGCGGCACTTGAATTTCCGTCCGGCACGAAGCTGTCACCATCGGGCAGCGCGGGTGGAAGCGGCAGCCGGGGGGGATATTGGCGGGGTCCGGATAGGCATCGCCAAGACCGACATCGGGGATACCGAGGCCGGGCTCCGGCGTCAGCACCGAGGCCAGCAAGGCGCGGGTATAGGGATGCGTGGGCGCGCGGAACAGCGCGTCCGTGCTGGCATGCTCGACCACGCGGCCGAGATACATCACCGCCACCTCGTCGCAGATATGTTCGACCACCGCGAGGTTGTGGCTGATGAACACCAGTGTCAGCCCCATGTCCCGCCGTAGTTCGGCCAGCAGGTTGAGGATCTGCGCCTGCACCGAGACGTCCAGCGCCGAGGTCGGCTCGTCGCACACCACGATGCGCGGACCGAGCACGAGGGCGCGGGCGATGGCCACGCGCTGGCGCTGGCCGCCGGAGAGCTGCGCGGGCAGACGCCCGGCCATCTCGCTGCGCAGGCCGACGCGCTCGAGCATCGCGTGCACCCGCTTGGTGGTCTCCTTGCCCGAGATCCCCTGGGCGGCGAGCGGCAGGCCGACGATGTCATGGATGGTGCGGCGCGGGTTGAGGGAGGAGAACGGGTCCTGAAACACCGGCTGGATCAGCTGAGCGCGCTCGCGCCGCGGCATCGCCATCAGCGAGCGGCCATCGACCAGGATGTCCCCGCTGCTGGCGGGGTGCAGGCCGAGGATCAGCCGCGCCAGGGTGGACTTGCCGCAGCCGGATTCACCGACGATGCCGAAGCAGCCGCCGGCGGGCACGGTCAGCGACACGCCATCCACCGCGCG
>CAIWAJ010000788.1:0-11099 GCA_903910565.1 uncultured Rhodospirillales bacterium | reverse complement strand
GGTTGGTGCCGCTCCCACCTATCCGCGGGGAGTACGCCAACGGCATGGATGGATCAAAAAGTTTTTTTGGTTCTTTTTGTTCACAAAAAGAACACCCTTCCTGACCTAAACAAGCAGCTTCAAATCCCCTCTCCCTTGCCTTACCGTCCTGACAAGAGGAGACGAAAATGGACATCACCCGCATCGGCCCGCGCAATGGCGAGCTGGAATTTGTCGGCGAGGTTTCGGGCATTGATCTCACGCGCCCCATCACCGCCGGGCAGGCCGCGGCGATCGAGGCTGGGATGGACCGGTTTGGCGTGCTGGTGTTCCACGGGCAGCATTTCACCGACGAGCAGCAGGTGGAATTCAGCCTCCATTTCGGGGAGTTGGAGGCGACGCTGGCCAATTTGACCAAGCCGGCGGATCGGCGGTTGAAGCTCAACATCGCCGACATCTCCAACCTGGACAAAAACAACGAGTTGCTGGCGCGCGACGACCGGCGGCGGATGTTCAATCTCGGCAATATGTTGTGGCACTCCGACAGCTCCTTCAAGGCGACGCCGGCGAAGTATTCGCTGCTGTCCGGCCGTCAGGTGCCCAAAGCGGGCGGGGATACGCAGTTTGCCGACATGCGGGCGGCCTGGGAGAGTTTCGACGCCGAGACCCAGGCGCTGATCGAGCCGCTGATCACCGAGCATTCGCTGATCTACTCGCGCGGGCAGCTTGGCTTCACCGAGTTCGACGCCGAGGAGCGGCGGGATTTCGCCCCGGTGCTGCAGCGCCTGGTGCGCACCCATCCGGTGACCGGGCGCAAATCGGTGTTCCTCTCCTCCCATATCGGGGTGGTCCGCGGCATGCCGACGCCGGAGGCGCGGATGCTGATCCGCGACCTGACGGAGCTGGCGACGGCGCCGGCTTTCACCCACACGCATCGCTGGCGGGATGGCGACCTGGTGATGTGGGACAACCGGACGACCATGCACCGGGCCCGGCGCTACAACGATGTGGGGGAGGTGCGCGACATGCGCCGCACCACCATCGCCGGCGCGGCGACGGTGGCGCAGCAGGCGGCCTGAGCGGGGGCGCGGGGTACGTGGACGGAGGCGCTGCTTTTTTGAAAAAAGAGCGCAATATGACCGGCGGATTGGCTTGTACCGCTCGCGCTCCGGGGAGAATGCTCAGGCGGGACGGCGTGGGTATAGAGCCTGTATGTTCACAAAGAGCCCTGCTTCTTTCCTCGCCTCACGTCACCCTGGGCCTTGCGCTCCATCGGCTTGCCGGTTAGCCGGCGTTGCGCCATCCGGGCGCTGCGCTCGCCAAGCGCGGCCATGTCGTCCGTCCCGGCGGCCGCGGCGAGGCGGCCGAGGAAGCGGGGGACCGCGCTTGCCATGGTCTTGAAGGTTGCAGACTCGGCCAGATCGAAGTTCGCGATCAGGTTCAGCCCCAGTTTGAAGGCGTAGGTCTTTTCCTGGGGCGAGCCCTCGCGGAGCAGGCAATCCGTCGCATACTCGAACGTCGCCTCGAACGCCCTGTCCGCGATCGCGCGGAATTCGCTTCCCATATCCCGCGCTGGGAAGAAGCCGCGCGCGCTGATGGCTTCGCCGAGCTGCGCCGCGCCGATGCTGTCGAGGAAGGCCTGATGGTCGACGGACCGGCTGGTACGGCCGCTCTTGCGGCCGCGCTTGGCTTCCGCGGCAAGGAAGGCCGGGACCACGGTATCGGCTGGCGGGCGGCCACCGACATGCTCGATCACCCCGTTGAGCAGCGCGGTGTTCCGGCGGAACGCGGTTGCGTAATCCAATACGTGCAGATCCGTTGTGGTTTCGCCCATCCGTGCCAGGGAAATCATCCAGATCAACAGGGAGAATATGCCGGTGCGCGACTGGTCCCACTGATCCTTGGGGTCACGGGCCCGCTTCGTCCATGATCCGGCGACCTCCGCGGGATCGCGATAGATCAGGACGCTGCGCAACCTCTCGGTCTGCCGATGCATCGATTCTAGCACGAGGAAGTAGTTGGGATGTTTGTTGCCATACGCGACCACCTCGCCCGCGGCCAGTTTTTCCCTCAGGATATTCCGCGACAGCTCGGTGATCCGTGCGTTCGACGCCTTCCATCGCGGGTCGAAGAATGCGTCGGGCATCGGAAATGTTGCGTTGTCCTCGCGGAAGACGCCCTGGAAATACTCGTTCGCGCAGAAACATCCGGGGTCCGCGTTGATGGCGCGGCCCAACACGGAGGTCCCGGAGCGGGCGGCGCCCAGGACGATGAAATCCAATCCAAGTTTCGTTGGTTTCACGTCGGTGTTCCCCACGGTTCCGTGCTCCTTGCCATTCCCGCATCGGCCCGGGCCGGCGCCGCGCGACCGGATCGCGGATGTTCGCCTTGGGTCGTGCCGTTCGGCGGGTTGTGTCCCCGGTGATTCGATCCGTGTCAACTGACATGTCCTTTACCCGCGCCCGTTCCGGTCCTTCACGCGCGCCCGTTCCGGGCCTTCACCCGCGCCCGTTCCGGTCATTCACTCGCGCCCGTTCCGGGCCTTTACCCGCGCCCGTTCCGGTCATTCACTCGCGCCCGTTCCGGGCGACGCGGCGGATCATACTGCCCTTGCGGCGGGGCGCTGGATCGGTAATGATCGGAAGTCACGATCAATATGCGCGGCGCGCTGTACTGAAAGTCAGGAGACATCGATGGGTACCTCGTTCACCCGCCCGACGCTTGTGGGCAACATCAATACCGCTTTCAGCGCCCGTAACATCAGCGGAACGGCCGACAGTGTGGCGCACCTCGCGGCGGAGGCCGATGCGTTCGACATCGTGCACGCGCTTGGGTTCTTCAACCTGCCTTCCGATGCCGAGCTTGCCGCCTACAAGGCCGATCTCAAGATCCCGCCGCTCAACAAGGCGATTCTGGCGCTGGCGTTCCAGACCGCGGTCGCGTCGAAAATCCCGCTGAGCTTCGCGATCGTGGGTGGCCATGCCGAGTCCGTGCAGGTCACGACGTCGGACAGCCTGATCTCGGTCGTGCTGACCCGCATCGACTGAGAATAAGGTTTATTCGGCCTCCCCATCGGGTCCATGATGCCCGGCGGGCGCGATGCGCCCGTCCGGCATGACAAGGAACGCCGCGTGAGTGAGACCACGACGCCCGCCCGGTCTGGCGGCACCGAGCCCGAGCTCCGGCGCGTCACCGTGCTGTTCGCCGATATCCAGGGCTCGACCGCGCTGATCCAGGGGCTCAATGCCGAGGATGCGGCGGATCTGATCGATCCGGCCTTGCAGGCGATGATCGAGGCCGCCGAGCGGTTTGCCGGGGCGGTCAGCCATCGCGGGGATGGGATCATGGCGGTGTTCGGCGCGCCGACGGTGGCCGAGGACCATGCGCTGCGCGCCTGCCTCGCGGCGCTGGCGATGCAGGATGCGGTGGACGGCGACGGGATCGGGCGGGTGAAGCTGCGGATCGGCATTCACTCGGGGGAGGTGGTGTTCCGCCCCGTGCGGATCGGCGGGGTGCTGATGCACGACGCGGTCGGCATTGCCGTGCATATCGCCGCGCGGCTTGAGCAGAGCGCCGACACGGGGACCATCGTCGTCAGCGATGCGGTTCGCGCCATTGCCGAGCACTATATTCGCACCACGCCCCTTGAGCCGGTGATCGTCAAAGGTGTCGACGCGCCGATCCAGAGTTATCGGCTGCTTGGCGCCGATCCGACGACCGATCGTTGGCGCGTGCGGGCGGCGCGTGGGCTGTCGCCCTTCGTCGGCCGGGCGGCGGAGATCCAGTCGCTGGAGGCGTGGCTGGCCCGGGGTGGGGTGCGGGCCGCGCACGTCATCGGCCCGGCCGGCATCGGCAAGTCTCGTCTTGTGCATGAATGGTTGCGCCGGGCGAGTGGCCGCTCCATCGTGGCGTTTACCGGCGATCGCAACCGCCATGCGGGGCCGTTCCATCCCGTCATCGCCTGGCTGCGCGCCTGGCTCGATATCCGGGACTCCGATAGCGTGGCGGAGCGGCGGGCGAAGTTGGCGGCGGGGCTGGCGGAGCTGCGGCACCCGGAAGCGGCGCCGGCGGATCAATTGGAGCGCCTGCTGGGGATCGGCGACCGCGCCACCATGTTGGCGCGGATCGATTTCGGCCCGCCCATCGCCGCGCTGATTGGCGCCCAGGCGGCGGGGCGCGACGTCATCGTGGTGTGCGAGGAGGCGGATAGTTTCGACTCCTCGACGCTCGAACTGATCGAGTCGGCGCTGCCGCATCTCGCGTCGCCCGGCGTTCTGCTGCTCACGCTGAGCCGCGCCCGGGTGCGCATGCCGGGCCTGCCGCCGGGGGCGGCGCAGACATTGCTGCTGGCGCCGTTGTCGGACTCCGAGGCATCCGCGCTGCTCGGCGGCATCGACGCCGGGCGGGCCGCCGACCCGGCGTTGGCTGCCGATATTCTGCGCAAGGCCGGCGGGAATCCGTTGTTCCTGGAGGAGGTCGCGCCGCTCGTGTCGGCGACCGTTCCCCGGGAGCTGGATGCGACGATCGCGGTGATCCCGGGGCGGGTCGAGGAGTTGATCGCCGATCGTCTCGGGCGCCTGAGCCCTGACTTGCGCCGGCTGGTGCAGCTCTGTGCCGTGGTGGGGCCCGACGTGCCGGCGCGCGTCATCGGCCCGCTGAGCGGCATGGCCGAGGCCGAGTTGCAGCCGGCGCTGGAGCGGCTTGCCGACGAGCAGCTGCTGTATGAAAGCCGGCGCTATCCCGACGCGATGTTCAGCTTCAAGCACGCGCTGACCCGCGACGTGGCCTATGGCACGATTCTCGCGGCGCGGCGCAGGGCGCATCATTCGGCGATCGTCGATATTCTCATTGGCGAGGGCGAGGCGGCGCGCGAGCGCAATATCGACGAGCTGTGCTACCATTCGCAGCGTGCTCAGCGATGGGACGACGCGATCACCGCATTGCGCCAGGCCAGCAGCCAGGCGATCGCGCGTACCGCATTCCCCGCCGCGATGGCCGCTTTGCGGCGCGCCCGCGATATCGCCGACATGCCGGCGGCGACGGGGGCCACGGAGCGGGTACGACTCGATATCCTGATCGCCCTGGAATCCGTGGCCCGCTGGGTCGGCAGCTACGCCGAACTCACACCGATTCTGGACGAAATCGAGGCCCGCGCGACCGCCCTGGGCGACCGTGCGCATATTGCCAAGACCCTGGCGACACGGGTGCATGTCGCCAACATCCTCGGGCAGCTCGACCATGCGATCGCGCTGGGCGAGCGGGCGCGGCGGGCGGCCGAGGTGGCGGGCGATGCGGCGCTGCATGTGACCGCGAGTTTCTACACCGGGCAATCCAACTTCAACGCCGGCCGGCTGACCGAGGCTGAGCGAGTGCTCGGGGAGACGCTCGACCGGCCGGAGAATGTGCCGCCGTATCGCACGCTGTGCCTCGGCACACGGGCGATGTCTCGCGCGGTGCGGGGGGATTTCGTCGCGGCGATGGACGATATCGCGGTGATGAACCGCTGCGCCGCTGAGACCGTGCGGCCCTACGACCATATCTTCGCCGACGCCGTGACGGGGTTCGTCGCCCATGAACGGCGCGACGCAGCGGTGGGGATGGCCGCTTTTGCCAGTGCGATCGCGCGCTCGGAGGCGGCCGGGATCATTCAATTGCTGCCGCCGGCGCTTGCGGGGCTGGGACATGCGCAATTGGTGATGGGTGACCACGCGACGGCGAGCGAAACCCTGTCCCGGGCGCATCGGATGTCGCGCGTTGAGCAGCGCTGGATGTTCCAGCTCTCGGCGGGTGTGGGGATGGCCCATGCGAGCCTGGCGCTCGGCGAGCCGGATCTTGCACGTGGCTTTGCCGAAGAGGCGGTGGCAATTGCCGATCGCTACGGTTTCGCCGCCTTTCGCGTGCCCGCAATGCGGGCGCTCGGCATGGTGATGGCGGCAACACGGGGCGGCGAGGCGGAAGGCGCGGCACGGCTGCGCGAGGCGCTCGCCGCGGCGGAGGCCGCCGGGATGCTGCCGGAGACCGCCCATGCCCATGCCGCGCTGGCGATTGCGGGTGTGGCGGGCGGCGAGCGGCATCGGGCCGAGGCGGCCGAGCGCTATGGGACGCTCGGATTGGATCGGCACCTGCACATCGTCGACGCGGCGATGATGGGTGGCCGCACCCCTTATTTGTAGGGCCGATCAGCCATCCTCACCCTTGCGGCGGCGGCGTGCGGCGGCGGCGTATTCGCCACGCGGGCGGTTCACGGTGACGTTGGGGCGCACGACGGTGTCGTAGAAATCGTCCCAGTCCTCGGGTTGCAGGCCTTCGATGTCCCGCACGACGCCGAAATTGTTGAGGGGACCCTCGTCCAGCGCTTCGCGGGGGATCGGCTGGACCTGGAAGAGCGGCAGTTCGTTGTTGAACTCGATGGGGGTGTCGGTCTTGGTCAGGCGGATATTGGTGAGCAGGGGGCCGAACCAGCGGTCGGTCTCGATGATGCCCTCGAACAGCTCATAGCCGCCGCGGCGGGGAATGTTGGCGGGCGGGCGGACCAGCAGGCTCCAGCCGGGGATGGTGCGGGCGATGAGGCCGGACCAGATGTTGACCAGCCCTGGCTCCTGCAGCGAGGCGAGGATGGGGGGGGAGAAATCCTGGATGCCTTCGGGCACGCGTTCGTTGAAATAGGCGGGGAAATAGGGGTATTGCGCGCGGGTGAGCGGCATCCATCCATGCTCGTTGCCTTCGTAGGTCCACTGGATGTCGTGGCCGTCCCACACCAAGGTGAAGTTGAGGGGGGAGAAGACATAGTAGCCAAACGCGGCAGCGGAGGTGACGGGCTCGCAGTAGCGGAAGGCGCGGGTGGGCAGGCTGCCGGCGGCGGAGCGGTCGGCGCGCTGTGGCAGGCGGATGTCGGGGATCATGCGGTAGAAGGTGACCCGCGGCGTTTTGAGGGCGCCCGCGGTTTCGGCGGTTGGACGGGACTTGCCCGTGTCGTCATCGGTCATCCGGCGATCCCCTGTCTTGCAGTCCCGACTTCAACGAAGAAACCGGGACGATGCCCGGTTTCTAGCGGTGTCGGCGATCGATCGTCCAGGCGAAGGGTGCCCTCGCCTGACGCGTGTCAGCGCTGGGTCGGCAGGGTGCGGGCGATGGCGCCGAGGCGGACCTTGCCGGCATCGGCGGTCGGCAGGGTGCGGGCGATGGCGCCGAGGCGGACCTTGCCGGCGTCAGCGGTCGGAAGCGTGATTGTGGTCATGGCGTCGAGTCCTTCTTTTTCGGATACGAGCCTAGCGTTGCTGCTCGGCCCGGTTGAATGAAGGTAATCAAACACCAACTTCCGCGTGCGTGCGTTTTAACGACGTTAAGACGTCGTTAAAACGTGCAGTGAACGTTTAATTGACGATTCTGGATGGGGAGATCTGCCCGCCGCAGGGCCCGGCGGCAAATGTGCGGCCGGGAAGTGCAGTCACTCGCCCGCCTGACTATAGGATAGATTCGATATCATAATAATATCGTTAAACCTGCGCGACGCCGAGCCGCCACCGCATCCTTCACCCGGCGTCTCAAGAAATAGTTAATAACACCCGACAACAGCGTTAATTCGTCACCGGCGTCACGATATTAAGCGGCTGTCCCGCCCACTGTGAGCGCGGTGAGTTTCAACGTCGGCTGGCCAACCCCGACCGGGACGCCCTGGCCGTTCTTGCCACAGGTACCGATTCCCGGATCGAGCCCGGGGTCATTGCCGATCATCGCCACCTTGGTGAGCGCATCCGGCCCGTTGCCGATCAGCGTGGCGCCCTTGACCGGCGCCGTCACCTTGCCGTCCTCGATCAGGTAAGCCTCGCTGGCGGAGAAGACGAACTTGCCGGAGGTGATGTCGACCTGGCCGCCGCCGAAATTGACGGCGTAGAGCCCCTTTCTCACCGAGCGGATCATCTCATCGGCGGTGCTGTCGCCGCCGAGCATGATGGTATTGGTCATCCGCGGCATTGGCGCATGGGCGTAGGACTGGCGGCGCCCATTGCCGGTCGGCCGCACGCCCATCAGGCGCGCATTCAGCCGGTCTTGTAGATAGCCGCGCAGATAGCCGTCCTCGATGAGAACGGTGCGCGAGGTCGGCGTGCCTTCATCGTCCACCGTCAGCGAGC
The DNA here is from genome assembly GCA_903910565.1 of uncultured Rhodospirillales bacterium. Taxonomy (GTDB): domain Bacteria; phylum Pseudomonadota; class Alphaproteobacteria; order Acetobacterales; family Acetobacteraceae; genus CAIYPH01. Next base: position 2,988 of record CAIWAJ010000788.1, on the reverse strand, counting down.
CGCGGCGGTCGGGGAGGGTTCCGTCATCCACCACCGTCACCCCCGGGGAGGCGATCCGCTGGTTCATCAGCCCGGCGAAGGCCGAGGTGCCCTTGCGGTTGAAATCGCCCTCGAGCCCGTGGCCGATCGCCTCATGCAGCAGAATACCCGGCCAGCCCGCGCCGAGCACCACGGGAAACTCGCCGGCGGGCGCGGGGCGGCTGTCGAGATTGACCAGGGCCTGGCGCAAGGCCTCGTCCACCGCGCCGCGCCATACCGCCTCGCCGGTGACATGCGCGTAGTCGAACCGCCCACCGGTGCCGAAGCTGCCGGTCTCGCGCCGGCCGTCCTTTTCCACCACCACCGAGACGTTGAGCCGCACCAGCGGCCGCAGATCGGCGACCCGCACCCCGTCGGCGCGCATGATCTGTACCGCCTGCCATTCCCCGGTGATCGAGGCCATCACCTGGCGCACGCGGGAATCCGCGCCGCGCGCGTAGGTGTCGATCTCCGCCAGCAGGCCGGTGCGCTTAGCGAAATCCATCGAGGCGAAGGGGTTGGCCGGCGAATAGAGCCGGGCGTTGCTGGCATGCGGCGCCTCGGCGGCGACGCCGGAATGGCCCGCGGAGATGGCGCCGACGCTCGAAGCGGCGCGGCGCAGTGCCTCCTCGCTGATTTCCCCGGCATGGGCGAAGCCGGTCGCCTCGCCGGCCACCGCGCGCAGGCCGAAGCCGAGCGAGGTATCGAAGCCGGCGCTGCGGATGCGGCCGTCATCGAGGCTGATCTGCTCGCTTTCGCGGTATTCGAGGAACAGCTCCCCGTCATCGGCATGGGCCAGCGCCCCAGCCAGCAGACGGGCCGCGGTATCGCGATCCAGCGTCGCGCCGGGGCGGTCGAAAAACAGCGCGTCGGTGGTGGCGAGCGGGGTCAGGCCGGAGGGAGCGGACATGAGGTATCCTGGGATGAAGGGGGGCGCGTGGCGTGCAGCAAGGCGACCGCCGCGCTCAGGACGAGCACGGCCAGCACCTGGTGGGCGGTACCGAGGGCAGGGGGTACCACCCAAAGCAGCGTCATCACCCCGAGTGCGTACTGGGCGAGCACTGCGACGGCGAGGAGGAACAAAGGCCGTGCCGCCGGCGCGTCGCCGAGGCGGGGCAGAAAACGCAGCGCGGTCCACAGCACGGCCGCCGCGGTGAGGGTGGCCAGCAGCCGGTGATCGAACTGCACGGCCGGGATGTTCTCGGTGAGGTTGCGCCAGACGGGCGTGAGGTCGGCATAGCCGGCGGGGACCAGCCGGCCGTCCATCAAGGGAAAACTGTTATAAGTGAAGCCCGCCTTCAGCCCGGCGACGAAGCCGCCGGCCAGGATGGTCAGCGCGGCGAGCCCGGTGAGCCCGATTGCCAGCCGGCGCAGCGCGGGCGGCGCCGGCGCGCGGGCCGGCCGCCATTCGTTCAGGCCCGTCCATAGCAGGGCGACGTAGAGTGCGAGCGCCAAGGCGAGGTGGATTACCAGGCGATAGGGCGAGACCGCGGTGCTCTCGGGGAAGAAGCCGGAGGCCACCATGAACCAGCCGACCGCACCCTGCGCGCCGCCCAGCACGAACAGGAGCCCGAGCCGCGGCAGCAGGCGCCGGCCGATCACGCCGCGCCAGGCGAACCAGATCAGCGGCAGGATGAAGGCGACCCCGATCAGCCGCCCCCAGGCGCGGTGCGTCCATTCCAGCCAGAAGATCTGCTTGAACCCGGCGATGCCGAAGCCCTTGTTGATCAGCTCGTATTGCGGGATTTTCTGATACAGCCCGAACAGCCGCTGCCACTCCGCCTCGGTGAGCGGCGGCATGGTGCCCATGATTGGCGCCCATTCCATGATCGAGAGACCCGAGCCAGTCAGCCGCGTGGCACCGCCGAGGCCGATCATCACCAGGATCATACCGCACATCGTGAACAGCCATCGCGCGACGCGGCGGCGATCACGGTTATGGTGCTCGGCGGGGAAGCTGTGGGCGTCGAACGGCATGGCCCATCATATAGGGCGCATCGGCTGGGAAACAGGGTGCGCTCAGCGGCGCATGCCAACCTTGCGCCCGACCCAGTCCGGCGGCGCGACGCGGGCATGGGCGGCGGCGGTCTCCTCCAGCCGACGGCGCTGCGGCGCGGGCCAGGGGACGACTTTGCGGCTGCCGAGATCGACATGCAGCATCACCGCCTCCCAGCAGCAGGCGCGGCGCATGTCATGTGCGCGATACATCTCCTGGGCGATGTGGACGCGCTTGGCATCCACCGCCAGCACCCAGCTATGGATGCGCACGCGCTCGCCTTCCAGCAACTCCTGCTCGTAGAGCGTGTGGGTCTCGGCGGCGAAGGGGCTGCAGTTCTCGCGCTTGGTATAGGCCCAGTCGAGATCCCATTCGGCGGAGATGAGATCGAGCGCATGGTCGAACATCACCAGGTAGTAGGCGAGGTTCATGTGGCCGTTGGGGTCGATCCATTCGGGCTTCACCACGCCCTCGAAGCGGTCAAAGGGGGTGGGGAAATCCTCCATCAGCGCGCTCCGGGAATGGCGATCGGCCGGCCGGCCCAGTCGGGCACCGGGAGGGCGGCATGGGCAGCGGCGGCGGCTTGCAGGCTGCGCAGCTGGGGCTCCGGCCAGGGTGCCACGCGGCGGATGGAGAGATCGACGTGCAGCGACAGCATCTCGAACGTCGCCGCCCGCTTGCCGTCATGCAGGCGGAACAGCTCATGCACCGTGTGCAGGCGCTTTGAATCGAGCCCGATGATCTGGCTTGAGACGCGACCGCGCTCGCCGAGCAGCATCTCGTTCTCGTAGGAGATATGGGCGCGGGCGGTGAAGGTGCCGTTGGTCGTGGTTTGCTTGTAGGTGGCGCCGATGCCCATCTCCTCCCACATCACGTCGGTCGCGAGATCGAAGATGACCATGTAGTAGGCCATGTTCATGTGGTTGTTGCTGTCGATCCAGGCGGGCAGCACCTCGGCCTCGTAGCGGACGAAG
>CAIWAJ010000787.1:0-22379 GCA_903910565.1 uncultured Rhodospirillales bacterium | reverse complement strand
TACCGGGAGGCGCCACAAGCCTGACCCGCCATTCCACGCCACCAGAACAGGAGTCCCCGCATGGCTGACCTCTTCGTCTGCCTCACCTTCGACCACGACAACACCTCCTCGATGATTTCGCGCGACTTCACCACGCCGACCGCGATCTCCCGTGGCGATTTCGGCATCGCGGCGACCGCGCGCATCCTCAAGCTGCTGAACGACGAGCGCATCCCCACCACCTGGTTCATCCCCGGCCACACCATCGACAGCTACCCCTCCTGCGTCGCGGCCGTGCATGCCTCGGGCCATGAGATCGGCAACCATGGCTGGACCCATCGCGTGCCCTCCACCCTCGGCCCGGAGGGCGAGGAAGAGGAGTTGGTGCGCGGCAACGAATCGATCATCCGCCTTACCGGGCGCGCGCCCCGTGGTTACCGCTCCCCGGCCTGGGACTTGAGCCCGGTCTCGATCGACCTGCTGCTGAAGCACGGCTTCACCTATGACAGCTCGATGATGGGCCACGACTATCTGCCCTACCAGGCCCGCAACGGGGACAAGACGCCGCTGCTGGAGCCGATGACCTTCGGGCCGGACACGCCCTTGGTGGAAATGCCGATCTCCTGGTCCCTCGATGACCATCCGCATTTCGAATACATGCGCTCGCCCGCCGGCATCACGCCCGGCAACATGAACGCGCGGTTGGTGATCGAGAATTTCATCAACGAATTCCGCTACATGAAGAAGCATCACAAGTGGGGCGTGCTGACCTACACCTTCCATCCGCACGTGATCGGCCGCGGCCATCGCATGTTGATGCTGGAGCACATGATCACCACGCTGCGCGCCGAGGGTGCCACCTTCATCACGATGGAAGCGGGGGTTGAGGAATATCGCCGCAAGTTCCCCAACGGCCTCAGCCTGCGGCCGTAACGGGATGATCCAGGGCGCGGCGGCCGGGTGGTTCGCGCGGCCGGTGGCCGCGATCGAGCGGCCCGGCCCGCCCGCCTGCACCATCGTGATCGACACCGAGGAGGATTTCCCCTGGGCCGATCCGGTGGAGGGCACACCGGACAACACCGGGCATCTCAGGCATTTGCCGGAATTGCAGGCGGTGTTCGGCGCCTTCGGGGCGATTCCGGCCTATATGGTGACTTGGCGCGTGCTTGAGGACCCGGACGCGGTGGCGCTGCTGCGGCGGGAATGCGAGGCCGCGCGCTGCACGCTCGGGCTTCATCTGCATCCCTGGGTGACGCCGCCGCTGCTCGGCCTGCGCGACCACCGCCTCTCCTTCGCCGGCAATCTCGCGCCAGACATCGAGGCGGCCAAGCTGCGGGCGCTCGCCGCGCGCTTCGAGTCGGCCTTCGGCTTCCCCGCCCGCACCTATCGCGCCGGCCGCTACGGGCTGGGCCCGGCGACCCCGGCGCTGCTGGAGGAGATGGGCATCACCGTCGATACCTCGGTGGCGCCCCGCTCGGATTTCTCGGCCGAGGGCGGGCCGGATTATGGCGGGTTCGACTATGCGCCCTTCTGGTTCGGCGCCTCGCGGCGGGTGCTGGAATTGCCGCTCGGCCGCGCCATCGTCGGCTTCGCAGGCAGCCACGCGCCTGCGCTCTACCGCGCCGCGCATGGCGGCATTCCGCTGGCCGGCAGCCTCGTCACCCGGCTGCGTCTGGCGGAACGGATGACCCTGTCGCCCGAAGGCCATGACGCGCCAACGATGATCCGCCTAGTGCGGCGGCTTGCCGCACGCGGGCAAACCATCTACCCGGTTAGCTTCCACAGCTCCTCGATCTGGCCGGGCCAAAACCCCTATGTGACCAGCCCCGCCGAACAGCGACAATTCTATGACCGGCTCTCCGCCGTGCTCGCCCACATGCGCGATCGCGCCGGAGCGGCGTTCCTGGCGCTGGATGACGCGCCGGGCCGCTTCGCCGCGCCGAACCCGTTAACCAATTAACCGTCAATCCCCCGCTGTGACGCGACATTGATTTAACCCTGGCGCGCGGCTCGGGCAGGTTGACGGGCATGAGCGCCTCGAACCCGCCCGCCGGACGGATATCGTGGCCGCGCGATCAGGCCTGGCCGGCCGACACTGCGGCGGCCGGCCGCATCGCCCGGCCCGGGCGCGTTTTGCTGATCACCAACCAATTCCCACCCAACCACGGCGGCTCGGCCTCGGTCTACGCCGCCCTGGCCCGGCAGGGCGGCGACCAGGTGGTGGTTCTGACCCCATCGCGTGACTACCGCGGCGGCACGGAAATCCGCGGCTGGCGCGACCACGACCGGCAGACACCCGGCCGCGTCCGCCGCATCCGCCTGCTGCGCACCCTGCTCGACGCCGACGGCCGGGACCGCGAACGGAGCCGCCTGGAACGGCTGCTCGCGCTGATCGGCGATCTCGTCCTGCGGCTGCACGTGCTTGCCCGCATAACGGTGCTGCTGCACCGCGAGGGCATCACCGGCATTTGCATCGGCGAAGTACTCGCAAGCGGCTGGATCGTCCGCGCCCTGCGGTTGATCTCGCGCCTGCCGATCGCGGTTTACGTGCATGGCGAGGAAATCCTCACCAAGGACGACTACGACCCCGCACACCGCCGCGCCGCGCGCACCATGTCGGCCGCCGATCGCGTATTCGTGGTCAGCGATTTCGCCCGCGACGCGGCACTGCGGTTGCTCGCGCCGAGCGCCGCGGACAAGGTCGCGCTGATCGCCAACGGGGTGGACCTCGCACGTTTCCACCCCGCTTCCCCCAACCCCTCACTCGCCGCGCGCTACGGTCTGGACGGCGGCTTCGTCTTCGTGACGGTCGGCCGGCTACTGGAGAAGAAAGGCGTCGACACCACGATCCGCGCGCTGGCCGCCATCCTGCCAACCCGCCCCGACTGCCGGTTGCTGGTGGTTGGCACCGGGCCGATGGAGACCGAGTTGCGGGCACTGGCGCGCCGGCTCGGCCTGTCCCGCCACGTCATCTTCGCCGGGCTGGTGCCAGACGCCGAACTGGCGGACCACTACCGGCTCGGCGAGGTCTTCGTGCTCGCCAACCGCGCCTTGCCCAATGGCGATACCGAGGGGTTCGGCATGGTGCTGCTGGAGGCCAGCGCCTGCGGCCTTGCCGTAATCGGCGGAACGGACGGCGGCACCGGCTCGGCGGTGATCAACGGCGAGACCGGGCTGCTTGTTGATGCCCACGCAATGGAGGCAGTGGCCACGGCCATGGCGCGGCTTCGCGACGATGATGCCGAACGTCAGGCCATGGGCCGCGCCGGCGTGGCGTTCGCGGCGCGGTCGGGGTGGCCGGAGAAAGCCCGGGATTTTATTGCCCTCTGCCAGCAGAAAGGTGAGAGGTAAGGGAAGGAAGCACTTCTTTTTTTCAAAACAGAACCGCTTTCTTCACTGCCCCACCCGAAACGTCGCCGCAAACGTCCTCTCATCTGTCCGCGGGACGATGGCGAGCCCCTGGCGTGCCGCCCAGGTGGTGGCCTGGAAATGCAGCGGGATGATCGCCTGCGTGGTCACCGCCAGGTTGGCGGCCTGGCGCAGCAGGTCCCGCCGTGCGGTGTCGTCCACGGTTTGCAGGGCGCGGCCGAGGTAATCATCGACCTGACGGTTGCAGTAGAAGCTCCAGTTATAGAGCCCGCCGCCGCTCTTGGGGTCGGCGCAGGCGATGATGGCGCGCAGGATGGCGCTCGATTCGCCGGTCTGCGAGCCGAAGCCGATCAGCCCGAAGGAGAACTCGCCCTTGGCGCCGCGCCCGGCATAGGAGGCCATCGGCGCCGTCTCCACCTTGGTGGCGATGCCGATGCGGCTGAGCATCTGGCCGACCGCCTGGACGATCTGCGCGTCATTCACCAGCCGGTCATTGGGGCCGTGGATGGTGATGGCGAAACCATCGGGGTAGCCGGCCTCCGCGAGCAGCTTCTTGGCCGCCTCGGGGTCAAACGCCGGAACTTTCAGGGTCGGGTCGTAGCCGAACAGCGATTCCGGCACGAGGTTGCCGGTGGGGTAGCCGAGCCCGGCCATCACCCGCTCGGTGATCGCCTCCCGATTGATGGCGAGCGACATCGCCTGGCGCACGCGCTGGTCGGCCAACGGATTCTTGGCGAGCTTGGAGCCGTCCTTCGCCGTCACCTGCGGGGTCTCGGCGCGGCCGCCATCGACGTAGAAATAGACCAGCCTTGCCGAGACCTTCTGCCCAAACACCAGCTTGGGATTGGCCTTCACCGCCGAAAGATCCGCCGCCGGTACGCCCTCGATGCCATCGACGTCGCCAGCCAGCAACCCTGCGAGGCGGGCCGTATTGTTGGGGATGAAGCGCATCGTCACCTTGTCCCAGCCGGGTTTGTCGCCCCATGGCGCGGGGTTGGCGGCGAGTTCCACCCGGTCATCCCTCAGGAACGAGGTGAAGCGGTAGGGGCCGGTGCCGATCATGCCGGTGCCCTTGGCGAAATCCTCGGTCGCCACGCCCTCGGCGGCCTTGCGGCTCAGGATGTAGATGGTGCTGAGGTCGGACAGCAGCAGCGGATAGGGGCCGGCGGTGGTGATGCGGATGGTGCTGGCGTCGACCGCCTGCTTGGTGGCGATCGCCTTGGTGAAGATGGCGAAGCCGGCGGGGGAGTTCACCAGCTTTCCCGGGCGATCCAGCGAATAGATCACGTCATCCGCGGTGAGCGGCGTCCCGTCATGGAAGCGCACGCCGTCGCGGAGTTTGAACTCCCAGGTGGTCGGGTCGATCACCTTCCAACTCGCCGCCAGCGCCGGTTGCAGCCGGCTATCGGCGTCCATGCGCACCAGAGTGTCGAACATGTTGGCGGCGACGTTGAGGTTGGCGCCGAGATTGTGGAAATGCGGGTCCATCGCGCTTGGCGAGGAGGAGAGCGCCATCCGCAGGTCGGCCGCCTGGGCCGGCAGCGAGAGGGCGGCCGCGAGGGCCAGAAATGCCGATGCACCAAGTTTTCCGCCCATGACCTGCCCCCGTTTTGCTCGGCGGATCATTGTCCCGCGCGGCGTCGCGAGTCAAAGCGCGGCGGCGTCCCGCTGCAAGGCGAACCAGCGCGCCATGAGCTCCGGGCCGCCGGGATAGGTCTCGTCGAGAACCTCAGCCGCCCTGATGCGCTCGGCGCGGAAATGGCGAAAATCGCCGCGCAGCTCGCACCAGGCACCGAGCACGGTCGCGTCCACGTAATAGGCGAGGGCAATCGGCCAGATGATGCGCTGACTGGCGCGGCCCGCCGCATCCGCATAGGCAATGCGCAGCTTGCGCTTCTCGCGGATGGCGCGGCGCAGCTCGGCGAAATCGAGCCCCTCGGGCGTTGCCGTGCTACCGTCGGAGATAAAAATGGCCGGTGCCGCGACCCCATCGCGCAACGACGCCGGGAGCACCGCCGCCACCTTGGCGAGCACGCTCTCCCCCGCGGCCTGCATCGCCGGATCGCGCAGCCGGCGCACCAGGCGCATGCCGACCGCGATGGCGTCGGTCTCCTCGAGCGTGAACATCAGCGGCGGCAGGGTGAATCCAGGGCGCAACAGATAGCCGATCCCAGCCGCCCCCTCGATCGGCACCCGGCGCGCCTGGAGCGTGGCGATGTCGCGATAGATGGTACGTGCCGTCACTTCGAGCGCGGCGGCCAATGTGGCGGCGGTCAGCGGCGCAGACGCGGCGCGCAGCATCAGGAGGATGTCGAATAACCGGTCGGCGCGACGCATTTTCGTCCTCCACGGCGATGACTACTGACATAACGCTGTCAGGATACCGCCGCTAGTCTGTGGTCAACACCGCCCGGATGATCACATGCCTCTCGACCCCCGCCCCATCGCCGGCCCGCTGCTGATCCTCGCCTCGGCGCTCGCCTTCAGCACCGCCGGACTGTTCACCCGGCTCTTGCACACCGATGTCTGGACCATGCTGTTCTGGCGCGGCCTGTTCGGCGGCCTGTTCATCGCCGGCTTCATTGGGTGGCAGCACCGCGGCGCGACCTTGGCCGCCTTCCGCGCCATCGGCCGGCCCGGGCTGCTGGCCGGCGCCTGCTCCACCATCGCCACCATCTGCTTCATCAACGCGCTGCTCCTGACGACGGTGGCCGACGTCACCATCATCTACGCCACCGCCCCCGTGGTCGCCGCCGCCATCGCCTGGCTGTGGCTGCGCCAGCGCGAGGGGTGGATGACGCTGCTGGCCAGCCTGCTGGCCCTGCTCGGCGTGGTGGTGATGTTCAAAGCGGCGGTCTTGGCCGGCCACATCGCGGGCAATCTCCTGGCGCTAGTGATGACCGGGCTGATGGCGCTGATGATGGTGATCCTGCGCCGCCATCGCGGCATCTCGATGCTTCCCGCCTCCTGCCTCTCGGCATTCGCCTGCGCGGCCGCGGTTTGGCCGGTGGCGCAGCCAATGGCGGTCACCGCGCCGGAGTTCCTGCTCTTGGCCGTGTTCGGCATCACCCAGTTCGGCCTCGGCCTGCTCCTGCTCACCCTCGGCAGCCGGCTGTTATCCGCGACGCGGGCCTCCCTGATCGCCAATCTGGAGTTGCCGGTGGCGCCGTTCTGGGTATGGCTGGCGTTTGGCGAATTTCCCTCGCTGGCGACACTGATCGGCGGCGCGATCGTGCTGCTGGCCGTCGCGCTGGAGATGGCGGCAGCCCCGCGGGAGTGAGTTCAGCCGCCCTCTGGCGCCACCAGCGCCCATTGGTTGGCGTTCACCCGGCGCCAGGCGAGCGCGGTGTTCGGCACATCAGTGCGCAGCCAGGCGCGCGGGCTCTCCTGCACCCAGCCCAGAGGCGGCCGCGGCGGCGGCTCGGCGGGGTTGACGACGGGCAGCGGGCCATCCGCCATGGCGCGCAACGGCGCAAGGCAGATCGCGGTGAAAAGCGCCAAGCGCGGCAGCATCGGCATCCCGGCAGGTCCTCGTTGCAGCATGATGCGGCGACCCTGCCATGCCCTCGCGTTGCCGCGTCAATCCATCGCAATGCAAAAATTGCTGCAAAATCATCTGCCTCAGAGCCGACTCTGCGAAACTAATGCGCCCCGCTCCGCGCCTCCCACCCCGCACGGCGATTGACCCGAACCGCCCCGCCATGCTCCATCCCCCTCCACAGCAGCCCCCGGGGAACATCCATGAGTCTCGTCCGCCAAGACATCGAGGTCCTTGAAGACAGCCCGATCGTCGAGGTCTGGCGCATGGGCTACGGCGATCCCTCGGTGATCGCCATGTTCGCCGGCGAGCCCGACGTCCCCACCCCCGACTTCATCTGCGACGCCGCGGCCGAGGCGATGAAGGCCGGCAAGACCTTCTATACGCCGAACCGCGGCATCACCCCCATGCGGGACGCCATTTCGGCCTATCTGAAGTCGATCTACAGCGTCGACATCCCCGAGCACCGCATCGCGCTCACGCCCTCCGGCATGTCGGCGGTGATGCTGATCGCCCAGGCGACGGTGAAGCCGGGCGACAACGTCGTCGCCATCACCCCCTCATGGCCCAACATCATGCGCGCCATGCAGATCTGCGGCGCCGAGGCCCGCGAAGTGGCGATGACCCCGGGCAATGCCGGCTGGTCGCTCGACATGGACAAGGTCTTCGCCGCCTGCGACGCCAACACCAAGGTCATCTACCTCGCCTCCCCCGGCAACCCGACCGGCTGGATGATCACGCCGGAGGAGGCCGAACGCCTGCTCGCCTTCGCCCGCGAGAAGGGCATCGCGATCCTGTCCGACGAGGTCTACCACCGCCTGGTGTATGACCGGCCGATCGCGTTCTCCTTCCTCAACATCGCCAAGCCGAATGACCCGGTCTTCGTGGTGAACTCGTTCTCCAAGGCCTGGGCGATGACGGGCTGGCGGCTCGGCTGGATCGTCTATCCCGAGGGGCTCAAGGACTCCTTCGAGAAACTCATCCAGTTCAACACCTCCGGCGCCCCGGAATTCCTCCAATACGGCGCCATCGCCGCCCTCAGCCAGGGCGAGGCCTTCACCCAATCCTTCACCGCCCGCTGCGCCCAGGGCCGCACCTTGGTGAATGACCGGCTCGCCCGCATGCCCCGTGTCCACAACATCCCCAACGAGGGCAGCTTCTACGCCATGTTCAGCGTCGATGGCGTGAACGACACCCTCACCTTCTGCAAGCGCGCCGTCGTCGAGGCCAAGATCGGCATGGCCCCCGGCATCTCCTTCGGCAAAGGCTCCGAGCGCTACATCCGGCTGTGCTACGCCAAGAGCCAGGAAATGCTCACCGAGGCGATGAACCGCCTCGAAGCCTTCGTCGCCACCTACCAGGAGTAGCCGCCATGTCACCCGATCCGCGCAGTCTCGCCGCCCTGCGAACGCTGATCGGGTTCGACACCACAAGCCGCAACTCCAACCTCCAATGCATCGACTGGGCCCGCGCACACATGGAGGCGCACGGCGCCACCACGCGGATGGACTGGAACGGGGACCGCACCAAAGCCAACCTGCTCGCCACCTTCGGCGAAGGCCCCAGTTCTAAAGGAAAGGGCGGCATCGTCCTCTCCGGCCACGTCGATGTCGTGCCCGTCGACGGCCAGGCCTGGACCTCCGACCCCTTCACCGCCACCGAGCGCGATGGCCGCATCTACGGCCGCGGCGCCTGCGACATGAAGGGCTACGACGCCGTCATCCTCGGCCACGTCCCCGACTTCCTCGCCAAACCGCTCCGCGAGCCCATCCACGTCGCCCTCACCTATGACGAAGAGGTCGGCTGCCTCGGCATCCCCCATCTCATCACCGCCATGGCGAACTGGGGCGTCCACCCCTCCGGTGCCATCATCGGCGAGCCCACCTCGATGCGCCTGGTCTCCGCCCATAAAGGCGGCCGCGTCTACCAGGCCCGCGTCACCGGCCGCGCCGCCCACTCCTCCCTCACCCACACCGCCGTCAACGCCATCGAATACGCCGCCGCGATCATCGCCCGCATCCAGGCCATCGGCGCCCGCGAACGCGACCACGGCCCCCGCGCCGAGGGCTTCGACGTCCCCTTCACCACCATCTCCACCAACCTCATCTCCGGCGGCAACGGCCCCAACATCGTCCCCGCGCTGGCCGAATTCCTCTTCGACTACCGCTACATCCCCGGCTTCGACCCCGACAGCATCATCCGCGAACTGCAAAACCTCGCCGACGAATTTACCCCGCATATGCGCGCGATCGACCCGCAAGCCGGCATCGAATTCACCCGCGTCAACGCCATCCCCGCCCTCGCCCCCTGCCCCGAAGCCGCCGTCTATCGCCTCGCCCAGTCCCTCCTCGCCGACAAAACGGTCGAAAAAGTCGCCTACGGCACCGAAGCCAGCTTCTTCCAGGACTACGGCGTCCCCAGCATCGTCTGCGGCCCCGGCAGCATCCTCCAGGCCCACAAACCCGACGAATACGTCCCCCTCGACCAACTCGCCATGTGTGATGCCTTCATCACCGGCGTCGTGGAGCACCTCCAGTCATGACCCAGACCCGGGCGGCCGGCAGCATCGAAACCCGCGCCTCCTGGGTCGCCGCCGCGGCCGTCTTCGCCGTGCTCTCCGTCACCTACGGCGCGCCGCTGGCCATGGTCGTCGGCATGAAATCCGTCGCCGAAGACCTCAACGTCACCCGCGGCGCCGCCGCCTTCGCCTCCTCGCTGGCCTGGCTCGGCACCGGCATCGGCGGCATTCCCATGGGCTGGCTCGCCGAACGCATCGGCGTCCGCAAAGTCACCGTCATGGGGGCCGTCTCCGTCGCGCTGGGCATGTGGATTTCCACCTGGGGCGGCATCTGGGCGCTCTATATCGGGCACGGACTCTTCATCGGCCTGCTCGGCAACGGCGCCTTCAACGCCCCCCTGATGACCTACACCACCCGCTGGTTCGATCGTCGCCGCGGCACCGCGCTGGCCCTCATCATGTCCGGCCAATACCTCGCCGGCGTCCTCTGGCCCACCATCTTCGAACGCGCCATCGCCGCCTGGGGCTGGCACGGTGCCATGTGGCTCTTCGCCATCGCCGAACTCACCCTCGCGCTCCCAATCGCCATCGTCTTCTTCTCCCGCCCCCCCGAAGCCCTCGCCGCCGGCGGCGCCCATGGCGGCCCCCTCCCCGGCGCCCGCGCGCTCAACATGAACCCCAACCTGCTGCACGCCCTCGTCACCCTGGCCATCATGCTCTGCTGCATCCCCATGGCCCTCCCCTCCGCCCACCTCGTCGCCTTCTGCACCGATCTCGGTATCACCCGCGCCCACGGCGCCGCCATGCTCTCCGTCCTCACCGGAGCCGCCTTCCTCAGCCGCCAATTCTGGGGCTGGGCGTCCGACCGCATCGGCGGCCTCCGTGCCATCCTCCTCGGCTCCACCGCCCAAGCCATCGCGCTCGCCCTCTTCCTCGCCACCTCCGACGAAACCGGCCTCTTCATGGTCGCCACCGCCTTCGGCCTCGGCTTCTCCGGCATCGTCCCCGCCTACGTCCTGGTCATCCGCGAACTCTTCCCCGCCGCCGAAGCCGGCTGGCGCGTCCCCGTCACCGCCTTCGGTGGCCTCCTCGGCATGGCCGGCGGCGCCTGGCTCGGCGGCCTGCTCTACGATGCCTTCGGAACCTACGCGGTCGCCTTCGAAACCGGCGTCCTCGTCAACATCGCCAACGTCGCGCTGATCTTCTTCCTGGTGGTGCGCCAGCATGGGCGACGCGGCACGCGCGTGGTCGTCGCCGCATAAAGCAAGCAAGCGGTCGCTTTTTTGCAAAAAAGCTCCGCAAAAAATGCTACCCGTTGGCGCGTTGTAATCCGCGCGCCTATCAGCGCGGCTTCCGCTCTAGTGCGCGTTCCCCAGCACGAAACTTGTCCCAAATCCCGAGCTGACACCGGTCGACGTCACGCTCAAGGCGATCTCCAGGTTCAGCTGACCGCCAAAGCTGCCGAGCGCGCCAAGGGTGATCGCGTGATCCGAGAAATACGCCTGCGCGGCAGTCGCGGTCGAGAAATCCACGTCGATCCCCGGCACGCCGTTCTCGGTAACGGTGAAGTGGATGTCGCGTATCGTCGCGCCCCCGGCAACCGTCGGGGCGAACAGGCCAAGCACGAGCGTCCCGGGGGACCCGATTTGGGTGAGATCGGCGATCAGCGTCGCATTGCTCGTGCTCGTCTGATACGCGCCGCCGGCGCCGTGGCTGTGGTGATTCTCAAGCTGCCCCGTCGCCAGGAACAACGGACTGCTCGCGAATGCGCCGGTCAGCCCCGCGGAGCCGGCAAGCGCGGAAATCACGTCGCCCGCTGCTGGCAGCCCCGTCGCCACCGCTTGGGTCTCAACGTCCGTGCCAGATGTTTCCACCCGCGCCGCGCCCCCGATAACAACTCGGGTCTCGGCCTCGGTCTTGCCGCCAACCGCGCCCGATACCTTGCCGGAGATGGCGCGGATGATCCCATCCACCGTGCCCGTAAAGGCACCGGCCAGCACCGCACCGGAATTGCCGTTGCCGAACGCTTCCGCATCCGCCGCGCTGCCCGACGCGCCGGCGGCATTCGCCTGGCTCAGCACGCTGTCGCCGGTCGCGGAACTGATCGCCAACGCGGCGCCTGGCGCGCCATGAAGCGTCCCCTTGCCGCCATCCCCGGCCGCCGCGATCGCGCCCGCGCTCGCATGCGCGGTCCCCGCGACGATCACGGTCGCCGTCGCCGCCCCGCCGGCACCGCCAACACCCGTGCCGGAGTCCCCGCCCTTCCCACCATTGGCCGTCAACTGCCCGGAAATCGCCGTACCCGCATCGGTGGAGGTGAGGTCGAGCGTCAACAGCGCAGACGCATCGCCGCCCGCGCCACCAGTGCCGGTGTCGCTCTGTCCGCCATCGCCGCCCGTCGCCGTTTCCGACAAATCAACCGAAGTGCCGGGAGGAGCCTCACCCCGCGCGGCGTTGCGCAACACGCTCGCCGCCCCAGCGCCGCCATCGGCGCCATGGAAGCCGGCGCCGCCGGCCCCGCCGATCTGCAATACATCGGCATTCATACCCGTATGCCCGTTCGCGGTGGCGGTACTGCCCCGCGCCTCGCCCCCCGCACCGCCGTGATTGCCCACGCCGGAGCCGCCGCCGCCTTCGCCGCCCACCGCCGACGTATAGGCCGAACCCCAGGCAGACGCCGACGTCGCCGCCGATCGCGCGCCATTGGCCGTGCCGCCATCCGCGCCATTGCCGAACGAATCGGGGGCGGTGGAGATCATGCTGCCGCCGGCCCCTCCCTGGGCAAAGACCGTCGATGTCACGTTTTGCCCCGCCATGCCGGCAACCCAGGCACTGGCATTGCCGCCTCCCGCGGCCTGCCCGGTGTCGGAGCTGCCGCCCGCCCCGCCGAGCGCGTTGCCGGTAAGGTTGAGCGCGGCGTTGCTCCCCCCGGTGACGTCCTGGATGGTGATCCCATCTGCGCCGAGGCGGCCCGAAGCGCCGCTGGAGCCGCTGCCGCCCGCGCCACCATTGCCATGGGTCGTCACCGTGATGGCGTTGGCCACGTCAGGGTCGCTCAATCGGATGATCGAGCTGCCGATCCCCCCGATGCCCGCGAGCCCGCCATTGCTGCTGCCGCCGCTGCCGCCAGTGGCGTTCTGTGTGAGTGTCAGCCCGGCGGACTGGCTGGAGCCGCTGGCGGCATTGACGAGAGAGACTGCGGCGCCATTGCCGCCGTTCGCTCCGGCCGCTCCCGCGCCACCTGCGCCACCAGTGCCCACGACGAAGGCGACTGCGCCATAGCTGCCGGCTTCCCGCACCTCCGTCCGGGCACTCACGCTGACGCCGGCGCCATTGCCGCCCGTCCGCCCTGCCCCGATGGCGTCGCCGCCATCGCCACCCACGGCGGTCGCTGTGGCCTGGCCTTGGATCGGCCCGCTGCCAAGCATGTGCACCGAAGCGAACGCGGTTGCAGCCGCGCCATCGCCACCGTCATTGCTGGTGCCGCCGTTATTGCCGCTGCCCTTGCCACCAAGGGCCTCCACGGACGCCGTCCCCGCGCCCATCGTCCATAGGATGCCGTCAGCCTCGGCGGTTCCGCCGGTGGCGGCTGCGGCGTCAGCCACCGCGCCGCCCGATCCGCCGAGTGCCTCGGCGCCAATGTAGACGTCAAAACTGGCCGTGTGCCCGCCCGCGCCGAGATCGACAACCGTCAGGCTTGAGAACGCGTCGCCCCCCTTGCCCGCCGCGCCGCCGGAACTGGCATCGCCACCCTGGCCGCCGTCCGCTTCCTGGACCAGGAGCAGCGATGCGTGGTTGGTTGTGCCGCGCGCCGCGTTGGTCAGGCTGCTCGCGGCGCCATCGGCGCCCGTCGCTCCATCGAAGCCGTCGCCGCCGTCACCGCCGATTTGCGTAACCCGTGCTGTGGACTGCGCCTCGCCGTAACTGGTGCTTGTCGCCACTGCCGAGGTGCCGGATGCAACCCCGGCGGCACCACCGTGATGACCGGCGCCATAGGCCGCGCCGCCGGACCCGCCAAACGCCTCCGCCTGGGCCAGGGCGTTTTGGCCTGTCGCATTGGTGGCAACCGCCCGCGCCGTGGCGTTGCCACCGTCGCCGCCGTCAGCGCCCGCCAGTGCAATCGGGGTACCGTAGCCGGGTTGCCCCCCATCGCCGCCAAACCCGCCGAACGCACTCGCATGGGCCTCGATCCTGACATGCGGTCGCGGGGCGGCTTTCTGCGCGACGGCCTTGGCATTGCCACCGCGTCCACCCGCGGCGCCGTTGCCCGCCGGGCCGTGGTAGCCGCTATTAAGGCCCAGGATATCGCCGCCATTGCCGCCTTTGCCGCCATCGCCGCCGAAGGCGTCGACCGTGTCGGAGCGATCGGTGTTCGGCGCGTTGGTCGTCACAACCGATTGGCCATTCCGCCCCGCCGTGCCATTGCGGCCGTCCCTGATGCCGTCGTGACCATCTGCCCCGGCAGTTCCAAAGCCGCTGTAGTTCATGGCCGCTCTTCCTTCCCCACGCCGTCGTTCAATGGCAAGGCGTTAACAATTCGTGACCGTAAGCTACCAGGATCAAGCTTTGCAAGCAGCCCGCGCCGCCAACGGCGCGTATTGCGGGGAACAGCGATGACGCTTGCGTGATGCCGGGGCGGCGCGGGCGTCGTCGGCGCAGCGCGCATCCGCGTTGTCGGTGGCGTAAGGCAAGCAAGCGGTCGCTTTTTTGCAAAAAAGCTCCGCAAAAAACTTTATCCGATCGCTTTTCGCGCCCGCAACGCTCAGACATCGCCAAATATGCAATCAAGCCCATCAATATAACATCAAAAATCGGCGCAAAATTTAGAATCATATCCCGCGCCAGATACCTCCCGCAACACCGCAGCCGTCGCCCATCAGCACTCCAAATCAAACGAATAAAAGTTTTTTGCTTCTTTTTTTCAAAAAAAGAAGCGCTTCCTTCCCCTCACCCCCGCCGGCAAACCCGCCCCACCACCCCATCCACCCCCGGCGTCGAGCGGCGGAAGCCGACATACAAAACCGCCGTCAGCCACACCGCGAGCGCCAGGATGCGAAACGCCGCGGTGAGGTAGGTGGTGTTCGCCCAATAGGCATGCGAGCAGGCATCCGCCGCGCCGCTGCGGTCGCTCACGTCGATATCGGCATTGCCGAACAGCAGCCCCAGCACCAGGCCAGAGCCGCCCACCACCAACAACCCGCGCGATACCGCGCCGCACAGCCGCGCCGGGGCCGGCGTGGCCGCATCGGCGTTCCAGCCGGCCTTCCACTGGGTGATCGCGAGATAGGCCACCGCGAACACGCCGACCAGGCAGACGAATTGCCAACACAGGATATTGCCTTGCTTGTTCCCGGCGATCTCCGCCCCCAGCAGGCTGGTCGGTGCGTTGTCGAACCACACCAGGAAGGCCAGCAACAGCCCGAGCGAGACCACGGCGGTGACGAAATCGCCCACCCGGGTTTCATCGACCGCCACGCCGGCGGCCCGGCCGCGGCGCGGCGCCGGCGGCACGGCGCGGGCAAACGGCGGGTAGCGCCCGAACAGCACCCCCATCACGCTGCCCAGCAACAGGCAGTTCGGCAGCAGCCGCATGAACTTCACCACGTTGTCGCTGGTCGGGCACATCTGGATGTTGAAGGCATAATAGGGAATGCCGCCGATCACCGCGGCGCACACCCCCGCCAGCACGCCGGAGAACAACCCGTCCAGCACCATCCGCCTATCCGATGCCGCCGCGTTCGGGCTGATCACGAACCCGATGGCCACGTAGACCAGCCCGAGCCCGAAAAACAGCAGGCTCGCGCCGTCCACCAGGGCGCGCAGCGTATGCGCGGTCCCCTCCCGGTCCGCCAGCATCCACTTCGCCGCCACCTGCAACGCCGCCGCCAGCGCGATGAACTGCACGAACCGGTCGAAATTCCCCAGCCCGATCAGCACGCCCGCATCCTTGCGCAGCTTTTTCAGCGGCCCGAGAACCCCCTCGGGCGAGTCCGAGCCACCCATCTGAACCCCCTATCCGCTTCGCGGTTGCCCAAAGGCTCCTATGGCGCAACAACGGCGTCAAGTAACGCAGGCGGCACCAAAAATAGGATGCACACCAGCAAATAACGCAAATAAACGGCTTTTGATCCCTATTAACGAATAAATACCTTGATAAAGCAGGCCAAACGTCCTATATTCCTGCCATGGACACCCCGCCCCCCTCCCCCGCGCTCCGCCTGGCCGAAGCCATCGCGCAGCTCATCGCCGCAATCTGCGGCGGCGGGTGGAGTCTGTGGCGATTTTTCCCCGGCGCCCGCGCGCTCCGCGCCCAATTGCAGCAGTTCGCGCGCGACTTCACCGCTTTGATGACCCGTATCGATGCCGGGCTTCCCACGCCCGAACCGCGCCCCGCCGCGCCCGCAAGCCGCGTCGCCCCCCGCCCGATCTCCACCGCGCCCCGCCTCCACCGCGTCATCGCGCGTCCGCGCGCCGCCGCGGCAAAACCGGCCGCCACCCGCCCTGTGCCGCCCAGGCGGTTGCCCGCGCGGCCCGTCCTGTCGGCGTCCTGGCACCTCATTCTCAAAATTGAACCTCGGCCCCGCGTTTCATTGCCCCCCTTCTTCAAAAATCTCCCGCCGTCGCGGCGTCTTTGCACGCCCATATTGTTACGATTTAGCAACTAAATACCCAGCCCTTCCCTCCCCCCGCATCGCGCGCCACACTGCGGCCCAAGGAGAAACGCCATGGTCACCTTCGCCAGCCTGGGCCACGTCGCATTGCGCGTGCGCGATATCGAGCAATCCATCGCCTTCTACACCCAGCGCCTCGGTCTCGCCGAGATGCTGCGCCTGAACTACGACGACGGCAGCCTGTTCCTGGTCTATCTGCGCATCACCGACAGCCAGTATCTCGAACTGTTCCCCTACGGCGAAGGCACCACGCCCGGCCGCGAGATCGTCGCGATCAACCATTTCTGCCTGACCGTCGACAATCTCGACACCACCATCGCCGCCCTCGCCGCCGCCGGCGTGCCGCTCACCCGGCCGCTGAAACTGGGGGTGGACGGCAATCGTCAGGCCTGGATCGAGGACCCCGACGGCACCCGCATCGAGCTGATGGAAATGGGCCGGGACGCCCTGCAATTCCACGCCCTCGCCCGCCTGCGCGATGGCGAGGGCCCGCTCGACGTCACTACGCCAACCCCGCGGCCAGCCTCGTTCGCCTGACCGGCCGGCCGGGGCCGATCAGGACACCCTGTTGCGCATCACCCGCCGCAGATCATGCTCGATCGCCTCGGGAACGCCGCCGAACTTCTTCACCACCTCGTCCCGCCAGTCGATGATATCGGCGACCTGGGAGGGGTTGTCGCGCAGCAATTCGCGCTTGATGAACGGAAAGCCGGCCTGGATCAGTTGCCGCCACAAATCCGATGTCGGGTTGAGCGGGGTCCGGGTCGCCACGTTGTGCCGGATGCGATGCGTGTGGATAAACCGCATCGACATCATCGGCTCGGCGCTCACCGGCATATCCTTGCGCGGCTCCATCAGCCAGGCCTGGTTCACGTTGCGCGTCAGATCATGGTACCGCCACAGCGCGTCGACACTGAAGCCACCCCGCACCACGGCCTGGCTGAGGCCAAGCTCGTATTTGAACACCACCCAGCTCTTCGCCTTCACCGGGCGAACCCGCTTCCAGAAATCTCTCCACGCCTTGCTCTGCAACACCTTCGGCCCGGCGGCCACAAGATAGGACTGGATATGATAGCGCTGCTGCCAGCTATCGGTCGCGCCCCAGAAATCCGCCTTGCTGAAGTCGATCCGGTTGACCATCGCGTTCAGCGGCCCGAGCGGCCCGTAGATGCTGTCATTGGCGATCAGCACCATCTCGGTGTTGGCCCGGGGAAGGCCGAGATATTCGAGCCCCTCGCGCATCGCCCCGAAATCATAGCCGATATTGCGCCGCACCAGCACGCCAGCACAAACCGCCTTGAGCTTCTCCAGCGCCGCCGGCTTGAGCTTGCCGGAGTTGGTCACGAACAGGACCGACAACCCCGCTTCCCGCAAGGCGGTCACGTAGTGGAGCGTATGGTCCCTGACATCGCCCTGCCCATCGAAGTGAATAAAGATCACGACCCTCGGCCCGACTTCAATCTCCCCCTGGGGCCATTTCGCGATGATCTGGCTCGGACTGCGCAGAAAGCTGTACGCGTAGTCGAACCACGCGAGCTGCCGCATGATCCAGCGGTAGATGCGCAAGGTCAGCGCGACCGCCCGCATCGAGAATGCCCGTATCATCGATTTTCCGCCTGTCCTGGTCCTACTCAGGACCCGGAATGCAGCACCTCAGCCGGTTGCGCAAGCTCCGGAACGCGCGCCAGCAGTTGTTGGTGCAACTCTTCGCGGCGCTCCCAGAGGCTTTGGTACCACGCGGTACGATCGCGGATCTGATAGGCGAGCATTCGCTTGCCGATGATCTCCGCCCGCGCCGCGTCGGCCATCGCGCGCGCCATGTCGGGGTTCGCGAGCAGCCGAAACAGGCGTTGCTGCAGTTCCTGCGGGGTGCGGAAGATCATGCCGGTGTGGCCATCGACAATGGAGTCCGAATAGACGGTCGGGCTCGCCAGAGCGGCGACGCGGAATGAAGCGGCCTCGATGAATTTGAGGTCGGACTTGCAGCGGTTGAACGGGTTATCGTTCAACGGCATGAAGCAGATCTCGCTCTGCGCCAGCAGGTCCTGGTAGGTGTCGTAGTCGCATAGCGGGGTGAAGTGTTTGTGCGGGGTTTCAAGCGCGTCATAGAAGCCGCGATCGGCCACGATGCGGAAATGGAGCCGCTCACCGGCCAGCGCCGCGACGGCGTTGAGCGCCGGCAGATATTGCGGCCACTCCTCCTCGCGGTTGATGCCGGCGAACATCATGGTCAGCCGGCCCGGCTCAGTGAAATTGCGCGGCTGCTGCACCCGGAACACCGCGTTGGGGAATACCGCCACCTCGGGGTTTTCGGTGCGTAGAACCTCGGCCAGCGGTGCCGTCGAGGTCTGGATGGCGTGGACGGCCCGGAAATTCTGAATATCCGGCCTTTGCAGCACGGGGATGTAGGCGGGGTGGTCGTCGAACTCGCAAACCACCACGAACCCCTTGTCCATCAACCGCCGAACCAGCGCGAGCCCGATATTTCCCGCCAGCAATGGACGATGAAAAATGAAGATCCGGGGCTGGCTGGGCTCGACATCGCCGGGATCGAACGAATTGATGATCCGGGTCACGAAGCCGGTGCAGCTGGCCAGCGCCGCCATCGGCTCCATCACCCGCACATGGCTGACGCCGCCCACCGGGTTCAGCATCGAGGACACCACCGACATGGTCGGCACTGGCTGACGGGTGGCGCGCCAGACATATTGCAACGGGGCGGCCCGGTTCGCGTAATGCTGCACGTCAATCCCAAGCGTTTCGAGGGCAGGACGCATGGCATTGGCAAACGCGATCGCCTGCTGGCGGTCGAAAATGCGCGGTAAGACGTCATACGGCGCGAGCCCCGCCTCGCGGATGGCGCGGCGGGTGGTCTCGAAGGTGAACCAGCGCAGATGGGTGCGGTCGAACAGCCCCTGCTCCTCGTAGTCGAACGTGCCGCGCAGCACGCGTTCGGCGAAGCTCCAATGCTCGACGTTGGGCATGCAAATCAGCATCACCCCGTGCTCGGAGAGGCGCTCGGCATGGAGGCGGATGATTCGCCAGGGATCGATCAGGTGCTCGAGCACATCACCGTAGATGATGCAGTCGAACGTGATGTCACCGAACGGGAACGGCTCTTGCTCGACGCTGACGGTCGCCAATGCGTCGAGCCGTGTTTGCGCGATCGCCGCCGCATCCGGATCGGTCTCGATGCCATAGTAGCGCGCGGCGGGGTTGCGGCGCTTGAACTCCAGGCCGAGGGCGCCAGCGTTGCAACCGACATCCAGCACACGGGCGGCGTCGATCGGTATGCGATCGAGCAGGTCGGGGTTGAGGATGTCGCTGTAGACGGTCATATCGGCAATCGTGCTCCCCGCAGCTAGCCCGTACGACCGTGCGTGGCAGGCAAAATGGCGTCAATCCCGTGGATTGGCCAGCGGTGATCGCGAGATTGTGCTCGCTTCGCCCCCTGAGGATGGCACCGGGCGCTGCGCTGCTTCGTCGAGGATCAGCTGTTCGCGCCGCAGGTCGGCCTGGCGGGCCTCCTCCGCGGCGTCGGCGATGTGGCGTTCGACCGCCCGTTCGGCCGCCTTGGCGAGATTGAGCATCGTGCGTGCCTGGGTGGTAGCCGCCGCTGCCGCATCCTGCCGCGCCCGGGCGGATTCGAGCCGCGTCGCGGCGTCGGCGAGCCAGACAATATAGGCCTCGACCATCCGGTCATCGCTGTCGACCGAGGACGCGACGTCACGTTCGTGGGCGATGCTGTCGGTGATGGCACGAACGAGGTCGTCCGCCTCGCTCTGCGTGGCGATCGCGGTGGCGAGGCCCAGCCTCGCCTCCTCCGTGACGATGCGCCGCACCCGCGCGACCATGCCGAGTGATTTTCCCACGGTCGCGCGGGCCATGGCGCGCTAGGCCGCCGTGCGCGCCGGATCGAGCACGGACGCCGAGGTTGCTGCTGCCGGAAGCGGGGCAAACACCGAGCGCTGGTCTGGCTCGCGCATCATATAGCCGCGGCCCCATACGGTGCCGATCACGTTCGGTGCGCCGGCGGCGGCAAGCTTCTTGCGGAGTTTGCAGATAAACACGTCGATGATTTTCATCTCAGGCTCATCCATGCCGCCATAGAGGTGGTTGAGGAAAGCCTCCTTGGTCAGGATCATGCCCTTGCGAAGGGTCAGGAGTTCGAGGATCGCGTATTCCTTGCCGGTGAGGCGGACCGACTGGTTGCCGACGAAGACCTCGTGGCTGTCGAGGTTCAGCTGCAGTTCACCGACCCGCAGGCTGGGCTGGCTGAACCCCTTGCTGCGCCGAACGACGGCCTGGATGCGGGCGATCAGCTCGGATTTGTCGTAGGGCTTGGTGATGAAGTCATCCGCCCCCAAGGCGAGGCCCTTCACCTTGGCCTGCGGGCGGGAGAGGCCGGAGAGGATGAGAACCGGGGTTTCCATCCTGGCGGCCCGCATGCGGCGGACGACTTCGTAGCCCTCCATGTCCGGTAACATCAGGTCAAGGATCACGATGTCATAGTCGTAGTGGCGCGTGAGTTCGAGCGCCTCCTCCCCGGTGTCGGCCTGATCGACAACCGTGCCGCTCGATTTGAGCATCAGCACCACCGAGCGTGCAGCATCGAGATCGTCTTCAACCAGCAGGACGCGCATGGACATCTCCTCTACAACCTATAAGTGTTATTTATCGGATGAATTCGCGCCGCGCCATAGTTTTTTCATCATTTTGGGCTCTCATCTTCGAAATTGAAGAGATTAACGAGCCATGCATCGCAAAAATGCGACAAACCTTAATAATCGGCTTATCCCATGAGGGTAGGTACACTCGCCGCCCGCTTGGATCAGGCCGCAGCACGGCTGCGTGACGCCGCCGGGATCGACGTCGAAGGCCGGGTGACCGGGCTCTCCGGGTTGGCCGTTGAGATCGGAGGCCTGGCCGAGTTGCTCGCGATCGGTGACCGGGTGACGCTGCATACCCGTGATCATCGCGCCGTCACCGCGGAGATCGTCGGTTTCAGCGGGCCGGCCGCGCGCGCGATGGCGTTCGGCGCGACGGATGGGATTGGCCCCGGCGCCCGGGTAACCGCGCGGCTCGACCATGCCGCCGCGGTTCTGCATGTCGATGACGGCTGGATCGGGCGGGTGATCGATCCGCTCGGGCAGCCGCTGGACCGGCTTGGCGCCCTGCCCCGTGGCGCGACGGCGCATCCCCTGCGGCGCTCGCCGCCGGAGGCGACCGGGCGGGCGCGGCTGGGGCCGCGGATCGATCTTGGTGTGCGGGCGCTCAACGCCTTCGCGACCTGCCGCGACGGCCAGCGCCTCGGCCTGTTCGCCGGTTCAGGGGTCGGCAAATCCACACTGCTGTCGATGCTGGCGCGTGGGACGGATTGCGACGTCGCGGTGCTGGCGCTGGTGGGCGAGCGCGGGCGGGAGGTGCGGGAGTTCCTGGAGGACGACCTCGGCCCCGAGGGCCTGGCCCGCGCGGTGGTGGTGGTGGCGACCTCCGATATGCCGCCTCTGATGCGCCGTGAGGCCGCGTATACCGCGATGACGGTGGCCGAGCATTTCCGCGATCAGGGCAAGAAGGTGCTGCTGCTGATGGATAGCGTGACGCGCTATTGCCTGGCGCTGCGCGAGATCGGCCTGTCCGCCGGCGAACCGCCGGCGACACGGGGCTATCCGCCCAGCGTGTTCGCCGAATTGCCGCGGCTGCTGGAGCGCGCCGGGCCGGGGCCGGAGCGGGGCGAGGCGACCGGGCGGATCACCGCGTTTTTCACCGTGCTGGTGGAAGGCGACGACCATAACGAGCCAATTGCGGATGCGGTGCGCGGCATCCTCGATGGCCATGTGGTGCTCGATCGCCGCATCGCCGAGGGCGGCCGCTACCCGGCGATCGACGTGCTGCGCTCGCTGTCGCGGGCGGTGCCGGGCTGCAACGGGGCGGAGGAGAATGCGCTGGCTGCCCGCGCCCGGCGCATTCTCGCGCTGCATGCCGATGTCGCCGATATCGTGCGCCTCGGCGCGCATCGGCCGGGGGCGGACCCGGCGGTGGACGAGGCGATCCGCCTCGCGCCGCGGATCGAGGCAGTCCTGGCGCAAACCCGTGACGAGGCGAGCGATGTCGCGGCGACGTTCCGGGCGCTGGCGGAGGCGATGGGGCAGTAGCAGGAAGGGCTTCTTTTTTGAAAAAAAGAAGCAAAAAACTTCGCTCTTATTGCGTCATCTGTTGAGATCTGCGATTCTACTCCCCGGCGTCAGGGGAACATCTCAGGTATGGACAAAGTGGCGTTTGGGCGGTGGCTTGCCGGGATTGG
>CAIWAJ010000786.1:0-4801 GCA_903910565.1 uncultured Rhodospirillales bacterium | reverse complement strand
GTGCAATGTGGCGACCACGCGCGAAGAGATCATGGTGCTGTTCGGCACCAGCCAGGCCTGGATGAACGCCGGCGAGGAGGTAGAGGTCTCGCTGTCGGACCGTATCCTGCTCAATCCGCACGCGGCCAAGCGGCTGATGGGGATGCTGGTCAAGACCATCGAGGAATACGAGCGGAATTTCGGCTCGCTGGGCTGAGCGCATCATTGCCCGCAGCCCCCACCCTTCGCGCTGAGCGCCAGAAGGCCTGCCGATGAGTGGCGGGATAGCCGGCCTGCGCGCGCGACACCACGGGGCCTTCACCGATCCGGCTGCATGGCGCGAGCTGCTGCAATCCGATGATCCCGCCGTCTTCGGCCAGGCCTGGCTACGGCTCCTGGTCGCTTCGATCGACCAGGCGCTGACGGTCACCGAGGACGGCCACGTGGTCGTCGGCGGCTTCGTCGCGCTGCGCACCGGCGAGGGGCGGCGCTATGCCCGCATC
Organism: uncultured Rhodospirillales bacterium; assembly: GCA_903910565.1. Lineage (GTDB taxonomy): Bacteria > Pseudomonadota > Alphaproteobacteria > Acetobacterales > Acetobacteraceae > CAIYPH01. The sequence goes on along the minus strand of CAIWAJ010000786.1, from coordinate 4,319 downwards.
GCCACCTATGGCGGCGGCGAGGTCAGTTTCCTCCTCGCCAAGGCCGCCGAGCGCTGCCTGCAACTGCGCCGCCCGGTCGGCCAGACCGGGGGCGGGATCGGCGCGGTCGACGCACCGGCCGATCTTCCCAGCCAGATCGCGGTGCCGATCATGGTCGGCGAGGAACTCGAAGGCGTCGTGGCGCTCGAAGTCGCCTCCCATGCCGAAGGTCAGGTGGACCGCGCCACCCGTCTCGTCCAATGGGGCACCGCCTGGTTCGGCCGCATCATCAGCACCCGCGACCGGCAGGACGATCGCGGCCAGGCCGCGCTGGTGCTCAAGGCGATGGCGATCGCGGCGAACGAAGGCACCCTGGCCTCGGTCGGTCAGGCCCTGTGCACGTTCCTCGCCGACCAGTTCGGGCTGGCCCGCGTCAGTCTCGGCGTGGCCACCACCGGGTCCCAGAAGGCGGTGGCAACCTCGCGCGGCGGGCTCGCCACCGTGCGCACGGATTTCATCGTGGCCCTCGAAGCCGCGCTCGACGAAGCCGTAACCTCCAGCCAGCCGGTGCTGTGGCCGGTGCCGGACGGGCAGATGGCGGCGATCGGCGCCCATAGCCGGCTGTGCCGGTCGCACAACGCGGACTGGGCGGCGAGCTTCCCGATGACCGCCGAGCGCGCCACACTGGTGCTCTGCATGGAGGGCGAAGGCCCCGCCCCCGCCGAGCCCACCCGCATCGCATGGGCCGAACTGGCCCGCCTGCTGGCGCCGTTGCTGGCACTGCGCTTCGCCGCCCAGCAAAGCCTGCCCGCCCATGCCGGAATCGCCATCCGCCACACCCTGCGCGATTGGACGATCGGCGCCACCCGCACCTGCTGGGTCGCGCTGGCCCTCGCGGCGGCCGCGCTGGCGTTTGTCGTGTTCGCCAAGGGCGACTACCGGGTGGCCGCACGGGCCACGCTGGAAGGCGAGCTGAAACGCGCCATCGTGGTGCCGTTCGACGGCTATCTCGCCGAGGCCCGCCTGCGGCCGGGCGAGCGGGTGCGCGCCGGCGCGGTGCTGGCGCGGCTCGATGATCGCGACCTCAAGCTGCAGCGGCTCAATTTCCAGGCCCGCATCGCCGAGGCGCAACACCAGGTGACCGACGCGGTCGGCCGGCGCGAAATGGCCGCGGCCGCCATTTCCACCGCACGGCGCCAGCAGTTCGAGGCCGAGCTGCGCATGGTCGACGAGAACCTAAGCCGCGCGACGCTGGTGGCACCCTTCGACGCGCTGGTGATCGCCGGCGACCCGACCCAGCAGATCGGCGCCCCCCTGCGCCATGGCGAGCAGCTCTACGAGCTTTCGCCGCTCGAACACTTCCGCGTCGCGGTGGACGTGGAGCAGGCCGACTTCGCCGACGTGGTCCCCGGACAAACCGGCCGGTTGGTGCTGTCGTCCCTGCCCTATGATTTCTGGCCGGTCGAAATCGTCCGCATCACCGCCATCGCCGCCGCGCGCGATGGCCAGACCAGCTTCCGCGTCGAGGCCGACCTCAAGGCCACCAGCCCCGAGGTCCAGGAGCGCGTGCGCAGCGAGCTGCGGCCGGGCATGCAGGGCATCGTCAAGATCGATGCAGGCGAGCGCCGTCATGTCTGGATCTGGACCCATGCGATGCTGGCCTGGGCGCGGCTCAAGCTGTGGGAGTGGATCCCATGAGCGGCGCCACTGCGCAGGGCCCCGTGCGCCCCGGCCAATTGCGCTTGAAACCGCAGGTCGACATGTATCGCCACGTCTACCAGGGCCAGACCTGGTACGTGTTCCACGACCGCGCCGCGCATCGCTACTACCGCGTGTCCGGCGAAGGCGCCGAACTGCTCGGTGCGCTCGATGGCCGCCGCGGCCTCGAAGAGGTGATGACGGCGCGTCAGGCCCGCGACGGCGAGGCGGCCAGCGATCCGCAGGACGTGCTGAAATTCATGCAGCATCTGCACGCGCTGGACCTGCTGCGCACCGAGACGGTGCCCGACATCGCCCGCCTCGATGCCCGCCGCGCGGCGATGAAGCGCCGGCTGTGGATCGGCGCCTTGCGCACCCCGCTGTCGCTCAAGCTCAAGCTGCTCGACCCGACCCGGATGCTCAGTCTGCTGATGCCCTGGTTCGGCTGGATTTTCAGCCCCGCCGGCATGCTGCTGTGGCTCGCGGTAGTCGCCACTGGCGCGGTGATCGGCGCGATGCACTGGGGCGAACTGACCGCCGATGTGTCAGACCGCCTGCTCAGCACCGAGAACCTGCTGCTGGCCGGCGCCGTCTATCCCCTGGTCAAGGTGCTGCACGAGCTCGGCCACGGCTTGGCGCTGCGCCGTCTCGGCGCGGAGGTGCGCGAGATCGGCATCCTGTTCGCCGCCTTCATCCCGGTGCCCTACGTCGATGCCAGCGCCTCCGCGGTGCTGGAACGCCGGCGAGACCGGATGATGGTCGGCGCGGCCGGCATCCTGGTCGAGATGTTCCTCGGCGCCATCGCGTTGATGATCTGGTCGCAGGCCGAGAGCGGAGTGCTCAGGGCGATCTGCTACAACGTGGTGATGATCAGCGGCTTCTCCACCCTGCTGTTCAACGGCAACCCCCTGCAGCGCTACGACGGCTACTATATCCTGACCGACCTGCTCGGCATGCCCGGCCTCGGCATGCGCTCGGCGCAATATCTCGGCGGCCTGTTCCGCCGCCACCTGATGGGCGACGCCGCGGCCGCGGTGCCGGTCACCACCCCGGCGGAACGCTGGTGGTTCGCGCTCTACGCGCCGGCCTCGTTCATCTACCGGCTGTCGCTGATGCTGGTGATCTCCTTCTACGTCGCCGAGCGCTATCCAGGGTTTGGGCTGATCCTCGCCGTTTGGTCCGTGATCGGCTACTTCGCGGCCCCGGTCGGCGGGTTGATCGCCTTCGTCCGCAAATCCGAAGCCGTGACCCGCCAGCGCGGGCTGATCGGGCTTGGCGCGCTGACGGGCGCCGTGGCCGTGCTGCTGTTCGCCGTGCCGGTGCCGCGCGCGGTGATCGCCCAGGGCGTGGTGATGATGCCCGACGACGCCGGTGTGCGCCCCCAGGTCAACGGCGTCGTCGCCGGCCTGCTCGCCACCCCCGGCGGCCCCGTCACCCAGGGCCAGCCGCTGGCCCGGCTCGATGAACCCGAGGTCGACGCCAAGGTGCGCCGCGGCGTTGCCCGCCTCGCCGAGCTGCGCGCCCAGCTCACCGAAGCCCAGGCGACCGAGCCCGGCCGCGCCGGCCCGATCCGTGAGATGCTGGTGCAGGCGCAGCACGAGCAGCAGGAGGCCGAGCGCGACCAGGCTGCCCTGGTGGTGCGCAGCCCCGCCGCCGGCACTTTCCTGGTGCCGCAATCCGGCGACCTGCCGGGCCGCTACATGCCGCGCGGCCAGGCCTTCGCCACCATATGGGACCCCGGCCGCGCCGTGATCCGCGCCGTCACCCCCCTCAGCGACATCGCCCTGCTGCGCACCGCCCTGCGCGAGACCACCCCCGGCGTCACCGTGCGGCCCGGCTGGGACGTAATGCAGAGCCTGCCTGCCGACGTGCTGCGGCTGGTGCCGGAGGCGACCGACCTGCTGCCCAGCGGCGTGCTGGCGATCGAGGGCGGCGGCCCGTTCGCCGCCCAGCACGATCGCGACGGCCAGGCGCGGATGGCCGAGCCGGGCTTCGAGATCCAGCTGCGCACGCATGACCCGCTGCCCGAGACCTTCCTCAACGGCCGGATGCATGTCCGCTTCGCCCTGCCGCCCGAGCCGCTCGGCCTGCAACTCTGGCGCAGTGTGCGCCTGGTGTTCCTCCGGCGGCTGCATGCGTAGCCCCCCCTCCCTCGCGACCGCCCTGCTGCTCGCAGCGCTGCCCGCCGCGGCGGCGCACGCCGCCATGCTGCCCGATGCCCCCTGCCAGGTCACCGCGAGCGAGCGCAGTGAAATCGCCGCCTTGGTGCCCGGCGTGCTCTCCGAGGTGCTGGTCGATCGCGGCAGCCGCGTCGTCAAGGGCCAGGTTCTCGCGCGGCTGCATGCCGAGATCGAGCAGGCGCAATACAACCTCGCGAAAATCCGCGCCGCCGCCGATGCCGCCCTGCGCCAGCGCCGCGCCCGCCTGGCGATGACCGAGCGGACCCTGGCCCGCAATCGGGACCTGCTGGCCAAGCGCGTTATCTCCGAGCAGGACCTGGACCAGATCACCACCGATCACGCCATCGCCGCCCAGGATGTCGCCGCCGCGCAGGAGGCGATGAACCAGGCCCGGGCCGAGCTCGAAACCGCCCAAGCCGCGGTCGCGGTGCGCGAGATCCGCAGCCCGATCGACGGCGTGGT
>CAIWAJ010000785.1:0-8616 GCA_903910565.1 uncultured Rhodospirillales bacterium | reverse complement strand
TTCACGATCGGGCGGGATTTCCAGATGATGCGGAGGTCCTTCATCGCGAGCAGCTTCTTCTCGACCATGATGCGCAGCGCGCCGCGGGTGTAGCCCTCGTTGACGTCGCCGATGCCGGACGCCCAGGTGACGCCGGCGTCGTACTGCTTGTTCAGCACCGCCACCACCGCCTGCTCATGCCCGCCGCCGAAGCCGGTGCGGCCGAAATACTTGCCGGGCTCGGGGTCGATCCCCATGGCGCGGAACTCGGAGCGCGGGATGAGGTAGCCGGAGGCGGAGTTGGGGTCGGCCCAGGCGAGCGACTTGCCCTTGAGCTGCTCGATCGAGGTGATGCCCGAATCGGCGCGCACATAGGCCACCGCGACGTAGGAGATCGAGCCGTCCTTCTCCTGGCTGGTGGTGAGCGGCACGATGTTGCCTTTGCTCTCGATCCAGGCCGCGGCATAGCTCGCCGGCGACATGTAGGAGAGATCGACCTGGCCGGCGGCGAAGGCCTGGATCACGCCGGCATAGTCGGAGGCCATGAGCAGCTTGGTCGGCACATCGAAGGTGCTTTCGATCAGCTTCTTGTAGCCATCCACGCGTTGCAGCCGGTCGGCGTCGTTCTCGCCGCCGAGCAGGCCAATGCGCACCACCGGCACCTTGGCGGCCCAGGCGCGCTTGCCGGGCTTGGGCAATTCGCGGGTGTCCTGCGCCATCGCGGCGGTGGCAAATGAAGTTGCGGCGGCAGTCGCGAGGAGATGTCGGCGGGTGAGCATGGCGGGCCCTTTCGCTGCGTTCAGCCAGAGCCTCGCATTATGACAGTTTTATATCAGTCGCCAACCATGCGCCGCGAAGGATAGGTGGAGGCGCTAAACGTTGGCCAGCACGGCCGCGCAAATCCGGTCCACGTCCTGATCGGTGAGATCGGGATGGATCGGCAGCGCCATGATGCGGGTGGCGAGGTCCTCGCTCACCGGCAGGGCGGCGCCGTCATGCGTGGGCTGGTAGGCCGGCTGATGGTGCAGAGGTTTGGGGTAGTAGATCGCCGAGGGCACGCCGACGGATTTCAGCCCGGCCTGCATGCGGTCCCGCGCGGCGCTGTCCGGCAGCAGAATGGCGTAGATCGCCCAGGCGCTGGTGCTGTCCGGCACGCGCACCGGCGTCATCACCGCATTGCCGAGCCGGCGGTCATAGGTCTGGGCGATGCGTTCGCGCGCCTTCAGCTCGTCGGGGAAAACGGTGAGTTTGGAGAGCAGAACGGCGGCCTGCATGGTGTCCATCCGCCCGTTCATGCCCGTCCGCAGCACTTCGTAGCGCGTCTTGCCCTCGCCATGGGTGCGCAGTGACCGGTAGAGGTCCGCCTTCTCGGCGGATTGGGTGAACAGCGCGCCGCCGTCGCCATAGGCGCCGAGCGATTTCGAGGGGAAGAAACTGGCGATCGTGGCATCCGCCTGGGTGCCGAGCATGCGGCCGTGGTGGCTGGCGCCGTAGCTCTGGGCGCAATCGTCGAGCGTGAACAGCCCCTCGCGGGCCGCGATGGCGGAGATTGCCGGCCAGTCCGCGGGCTGGCCGAAGAGATCGACGCCGATCACCATTTTCGGCGTCAGCTTGCCGGCGGCGCGCACTTCGGCGATGCGGTGGGCGAGGTGGTCGGGGTTGATCTGGAAGGTGCGGGGATCGACGTCGACGAACACCGGGGTGGCGCCGAGCACCAGCGGCACCTCGGCGGTGGCGGTGTAGGTGAAGGCGGGGAGGAACACCGCGTCGCCCGGCCCGATGCCCTCGGCCATCATGGCGATCTGCAGCGCGTCGGTGCCGGACGAGATCGTCACGCAATGCGCCGCGCCGCAGAATTCCGCCAAAGCGGTTTCCAGCTCAGCCACTTCCGGCCCGAGGATGAACTGGCAGTGCTCCAGCACCCTATCGATCCGCGCCCGCAGATCGGCCGCGATGCGGCGCTGCTGGGCCTTGAGGTCGAGGAAGGGGATGGGGGCGTCGGTCATGCGGAAGTTCCTTCAGGCGCGCGCCGCGCCGATGCTGCCATCCGCGTTATGCGCGAATTCGGGCACCATTCGGGCAAGCTGGGCCAAAGCCAGTTTGGTCTGCCCGGCATGGCAGGAATTGGCGAGTTCGTCGATTGCGCGGCCGACCAAAGCGGGGTCGGACGTGCGGGGAGTGGCCATCAGCAGGCCGGGGTAGCGGGTGGGGGAGGGGGGTTCCTTGCCGTGGAACATCTCCTCGAACAGCTTCTCGCCCGGCCGCAGACCCGTGAAGCGCACCTCGACGTCGATATCCGGCCGCAGCCCGGCGAGGCGGATCATCTGGCGGGCGAGATCGACGATCTTTACCGGCTCGCCCATGTCGAGCACGAAAATGCCGCCTTCGTCGGTGGCCTCGGTGGTGCCAACCACGGAGGCCTGAAGCACCAGGCCGACCGCCTCGCGCACGGTCATGAAGTAGCGCTGCATGTCCGGGTGGGTGACGGTGAGCGGGCCGCCGCGGGCGAGCTGGCGCTGGAAGAGCGGCACGACCGAGCCGGTGGAGCCCAGCACATTGCCGAAGCGGACGGTCACGCAGCGCATCCCCCCATTCGCGCGGGCCTGGATGTCGAGCGCCTGGCAGTACATCTCCGCCATGCGCTTGGAGGCGCCCATCACGCTGGTCGGGTTCACCGCCTTGTCGGTGGAGATCACCACCATCGCCGTCGCGCCATTGGCCCGCGCCGCGTCGGCCACCGCGCGGGTGCCGATGACGTTGGTGAGCAGGCCCTCGAGCGGGTTGGATTCGACGATCGGCACGTGCTTGAGGGCGGCCGCGTGGAAGACGAGATCGGGCCGCAGCTCGGCGAACACCGCCCCGATGCGCGGGATGTCCCGCACATCGGCGATCAGCGCGCGGCGGGGGACATTGGGGAAGCTCTCGGCCAGTTCGAGGTCGATCTGCCACAGCGCGTATTCGCTGATGTCGAGCAGCACCAAGAGGTCCGGCCCGAGGGCAGCGACCTGGCGGACCAGCTCGGAGCCGATCGAGCCGCCGGCGCCGGTGACCATCACGCGCTGGCCCTGGATCATCCGCGCCATCCCCGCGCGGTCGAGCGGAACCTGGGCGCGGTTCAGCAGGTCCTCGATGGCGACGGGCTTGAGGTCGACGCTGTTGGTCCCGGCCGGGTCGAGCGCGGTGGGGCGGGGGGCGCGGAAGACGCGCATTCCCTCGCGATCGGCAACCTCCATCAGCTCGGCGAGGCGGGTGCCGGGGATGTCGGCGTCGGTCACCACCAGCGAGGCGGGCAGCCGCTGCTCGGCGCGCAGCCGGGCGAGCACGCTGGCCGCGTCATCGATGCCGCCGAGGATCGCGTGGCCGTTGATGCGCCGCCCCGTCTGGCCGCGGCCGAGCGAGAGCAGGCCGGCGACCACCCAGGGCGCGGCTCGGTCGGCGGCGAGCGCGCGGAGGAAAATATCGGCCCCCTCGCCGGCGCCGATCAGCAGCACCGACTGGGCCTCCCCCTCGCGGGTTGGGTTCTCGCGCATCAGGCGGTAGCCGATCCGCGGCAGACTCAGCAGCACCATCAGCACCAAAGCATGGATGGCGGGAAACGCCAGCGTGACCGGCAATACCCCGGCCTCGTGCAGCACCACGGGGAACAAGGCGGCCGCGGCGATACTCGCGGCCGCGACGCCCAACAAGTCTCCCACCCCCGCGAAACGCCAGTACTGCACCGAGAGCCGGAAGGGGATGCCGGCCAGCAGCAAGGCGGCCGCGCCCCAGGGAATCGCCCAGAGCGGCTGGAACGGGTCGCCGTCCGGCGCGGCCATGAACTGCGCCAAAGGCACGGCGGCGCCCGCCAACAGCCCGTCCAGGCCGGCGTTCAACAGGATTCGCGTGGGGGCGCGAGAGATACGCATCGGCCCCGCTATACGCCACTCGCCGCGCCGGGGTAAGCAGGCGGGATGACGATGCTCGCCTTCCTGCGCCACATGCTGTTCTGCGCCGGCCTCGCTATGGTCTCGGCGATCACCGTGCGCGCGATGATCACGGCGCGGGTGATGGACATCCCCAATGCCCGCAGCGCCCACCGCAACCCGACCCCGCGGGGCGGCGGGGTGGGGATCGTGGTGGCCTTCATGCTCGGCATCGCCGTGCTGTATGGCACCGCGACCTTCTCGCGCATCGCCGACCCGTATTTCCGCGGCGTCATCCTCGCCGCCGCCTCGATCGCGGTGGTGAGCTTCATTGACGATATTCGCGACTGGCCCTTCGCCATCAAGCTCGGCGCCCAGGTTCTGGCGGCACTGGCGGCAATCGGCAGCGGGTTGTGGATCCACGTCTTCAACCTCCCATTGCTTGGCGCCGTCGATGTCGGCTGGTTCGGCGTCCCGTTGACGCTGGTCTGGATCCTGTTCGCCACCAACGCGATGAACTTCATCGACGGGCTGAACGGGCTGGCGGCCGGAACCTCGCTGGTGGCCTGCCTGTTCCTCGCCTTCATCGGGCAGGAACAGGATGGCTGGTTCGTCTATTTCGCGGCGCTTTTGCTGGCCTCCGGTCTGATCGGCTTTCTGCCGTTCAACTACCCGCGGGCGCGCATTTTCATGGGCGACGTCGGCAGCCAGTTCTGCGGCTTCGTGCTGGCCGTGTTGGGCGTGGCGGCGGGGCGGTTCAGTACCGCGGGGATGAGCCTGCTGATCGTGCCGATGCTGCTCTCGGGCGTGCTGTTTGACGTGGCGTTCACCCTGGTGCGCCGGGCGGTGGCGGGAGACCGGTTGACCCAGGCGCATCGCGGGCATCTCTATCAGCTCGCCCATCGCGCGGGGATGGATGCGCGCTGGATCGCGGCCGTGCATTGGGGGTTCGCGGCGATTGGCGGGGTGGTGGCGGTGGCGTTCATGCATGCCGGGCCGGGACTGAAAGTGGTTCTGCCAGTCCTGCTGCTTGTGCCGCAACTCGCCTGGGCGATGTATGTTGTGCGGCGGGCCCGCAATGCCCAGATAGGGCGGTGGTGATCGAGGAGTTTCGCCCATGCTGCGCCGTCTGCTGCTGACCGCCGTTCTCACATTGGCCATTGCCTCCCCCTTGGCCGCCCAGCCGAAGCCGGCGGTCCCGCCGGGCGCGCAGAATTCGTCGTTCAACCTGGTCAACCGCTCCAGCCAGGCGATTCGCGAGCTGTTCGTCACCTCGGCGGGGAATGCCAATTGGGGGCAGAACCGGCTCGACGGGAAGTCGGCCGGCGCGGTCAGCATCGCGGCGGGTGGCAGTTTCGCGGTGCGTCGGCGGGTGGATACCAACTGTATTTTCGACATCAAGGTGATCTACGCCGACGGCAAGCCGGAGGAGCGCAAGGGGGTGAACACCTGCGCGGTTGAGGACGTCGCCTTCGGCGCCACCGCTTCGAACATTCCCGTCGCCGCCACCGGCAAGCCGGCGGATGATCCCTCTTTCCGGCTGTTCAATCGCTCGGCGCGCAATATCGTCGAACTCCGCGCGGTTCCCGCTGGCGGGTCCGAGGGCGGTGAGAACCGGCTGGCCACTCCGCTGGCGCCCGACAAGAGCCAGATGATCGGCTTCAAGCGTGATGGCCAGTGCATCTTCGACCTGCGGGTGGTGTTCGCCGATGGGAAGGCGATGGAGAAGAAGCGGGCAAATCTGTGCAAAATCGCCGAGTTGCCGGTTCCCTGAGCAGGCGCCTCTTCCAAGCCCCGGCGATGGCTCTATGATCGGGGCGCCAGCCCGGGAGGATAAATAGTTTGCGCGCGACCGACGAAGCATCGACCGAGATGCGCGACGCATGAGCGGCGCCACCTCCGCCATGGGGCTGCGTGGGCGCAACTATGCGCGGCAGTACTGGCCGTTCCTGGTGCCGGCCGGGGTGATCGTCTTCGCGGTGATCGTGTTTCCCTGGATCTTCACGCTCTACATGTCGGTGATGGAGTGGCATGTCGGGAGCGCCATCACCTTCAACGGCCTCGCCAACTATAAGCGCCTGCTGACCGATGAGCGCTTTCTGTGGTCGGTGGTACGCACGCTGTATTTCACCGCGCTGGCGGTGATTTTCCCGATGCTGCTGGGCATCGCGGCGGCGGTGTGTTTCCACCGCAAGTTTCCGCTGCGGGGCCTCGCGCGAACCATTTTCATCCTCCCGATGATGGCCACCCCCGTGGCGGTGGCGCTGGTGTGGACGATGATGTTCCATCCCCAGCTCGGCGTGTTGAATTACCTGTTGAGCGTGGTCGGCCTGCCGATGTCCTCCTGGGTTTATGCGCCCAATACCGTCATCCCGACGCTGGTGATGGTCGAGACCTGGCAGTGGACACCGCTGGTGATGCTGATCGTGCTGGGCGGTCTCGCCTCGCTGCCGATCGATCCCTACGAGGCCGCGCGAATCGACGGCGCGAGCGGGTGGGAGGCGTTTCGCCACATCACTTTGCCGCTGGTCTGGCCGCATATCATGGTGGCGCTGGTGATCCGCACCATCGATGCGTTGAAATCGCTCGACATCATCTTCGTCATTTCCGGCGGCGGGCCCGGCACGTCGAGCGAGACGATGAACTACCTGCTCTACCTCGAGGCGTTCAGCTTCTACGACATGGGCTACGCCTCGGCGATCGTCGTGGTGTTCTTCGTCATCATCCTGCTGATCAGCCTGCTGCTGTTCAGCTCCCGCCGGCAGGCCTACTGAGATGCGGCCCCATCAGATCCGCCGGCTGTTCGGCAATATCGGCTTTGGGCTGTCGGTGTTCGCGCTGGTCTCACCGGCGATCCTCGTCTTTCTCTGGATGTTGTCGCTGTCGTTCAAGAACGAGCTGGACAACACCGCCTTCCCGCCGGTCTTCATCCCGACCCACCCGACCTTCGCCAATTTCATCGACGTGTTCGAGAAGAACGACTTCGTGACGCTCTCCTGGGAGGATTTCGACCTCTTCGGGCGGACCTGGTTCAGCTATCCCTCGATCGGCGGCTATCTCTACAACTCCATCGTGGTCTCCTTCTCGGCAACTGGGCTGGCGCTGCTGGTGGGCGTACCGGCGGGGTTCGGGGTGGCGAAATCCAAGGCGCATAAGGTGGCGGCGTTGATCATGATCGCGCGCGTCACGCCCGGTCTCTCCTATCTCGTTCCGCTGTTCCTGCTGTTCCAATGGCTTGGCATGATCGGCAGCCTGTTGCCGCTGGTGATCACGCATCTGGTACTCACGGTGCCGATCGTGGTGTGGGTGATGATCGGGTTTTTCGAGGGGCTGCCCAACGAGTTGGAGGAGGCGGCGCTGGTGGATGGGGCGACGATCTGGCAGGCGTTCCGCTTCATCGCCCTCCCGCTGGCGCGGCCGGGCATCGTGGTGGCGCTGATCCTCGCTTTCATTTTCTCGTGGAACAACTTCATCTTCGGCGTGGTGCTGGCCGGGCGGGAAACCCGCACATTGCCGGTGGCGGTCTATAACGTGCTGACGTTTGAGCAGGTGAGCTGGGGGCCGCTGGCCGCGGCCGCTTTGTTGGTGACTTTGCCGGTGTTGCTGCTGACCCTGCTGATGCAGAAGGAAATCGTCGCCGGGTTGACCGCCGGCGGGGTGAAGGGCGGCTAGGGTGGCATTGTACGCGGTGACCGGCGCGGCCGGGTTTATCGGCTCGCACCTGACCGACGCGCTGCTGGCGGCTGGCCACCAGGTGCGCGGGCTCGACGATCTCTCCACCGGCAAGCGCGAGAACCTTGACCCGCGCTGTGCGCTGATGATCGGCGACGTGGCGGACCCGACCGCCGTGGCGGCGCTGATGGAGGGCGCCGCCGGGTGCTTCCACCTCGCCGCCATCGCCTCGGTGGCGCGGACCAACGAGGACTGGATGGGCGGCCATCGCGTCAATCTCGGCGGCACCATCCGCGTGCTGGAGGCGGCGCGCGACGCCGGGCGGGTGCCCGTGGTCTATGCCTCCTCCGCCGCCATCTATGGCGATACCGGCGGGGCGACCGCCCATGAAGGGCTGACCCCGCGCCCGCTCTCGGCCTATGGGGCGGACAAGCTCGGCTCCGAACTCCATGCCGCCGCCGGATGGCATGTGCACGGCGTACCCTCTTTCGGGCTGCGCTTCTTCAACGTCTACGGCCCGCGGCAGGACCCGAAATCCCCCTATAGCGGGGTGATCTCCATCTTCGCCCGCCGCATCGCCGAGGGGCAGACGATTGAAATCCACGGCGACGGGGAGCAGATCCGCGACTTCATCTACGTCGCCGATATCGTGCGCCACCTCGTCGCCGCGATGGGTTATGCCGCCGCCAAGGGCGGCAACTCGGTCGCCAATGTCTGCACCGGGCAGGGCACCTCGGTGCTGCAACTCGCCGCGCACCTCGCTGCCGCCGCCGGCCGGGCCGCCGAGCTGCGCCATGGTCCCGCGCGGGCGGGGGATATCCGCCGATCCATCGGGGATGCGACGCATGCCCGGGAGGTGCTTGGGGTGAGGGCGGGGGTTGGGTTGGCGGAGGGCGTTAGGTTGCTGCTGGGGTAGGGAAGCGCTTCTTTTTTGAAAAAAAGAAGCAAAAAACTTCGCTCTTATTGCGTCATCTGTTGAGATCTGCGATTCTACTCCCCGGCGTCAGGGGAACATCTCAGGTATGGACAAAGTGGCGTTTGGGCGGTGGCTTGCCGGGATTGG
>CAIWAJ010000784.1:0-1972 GCA_903910565.1 uncultured Rhodospirillales bacterium | reverse complement strand
GATGACGGCGCCAAGGGCAACCCAGGGAACGGGACCGAGGTAAGCGAGTTTTGCCGCTTCGGGCATTGGTGTCTCCATGTGAATGTAACTCACATTCACATTGATGGGTACGAAACGGCGGGGAGTCAAGGATCGCCATCGTCCGGCGTTACGATTTTCCGCCGAGCGCTCCGAGATAAACCAGCATTCCGGCCTCCAGCAGATCCTCTGGCGCCATCGGCAGCACCCGCCCGCTGCCGGTACCATGGGCGAGGAACAGCGAGGCGATGCCGTGCGACATCGACCAGGCATGCAGCGCCACCATCATCGGCGGCGGTCGCGGTGGGGTGCGGATGGCGGCGCAGACATGCTCGGCGGCACTCAACAGCACGCCGAACGCCCGCTCACTGGCGCGCAACAGGGCGGTATCGCTCTGCATGTCGAGCCCGCTTTCGAACATCACCGCGTAGAGCGCGGGCTGGCGGCGGGCGAAGCCGAGGTAGCGGCGACCGCAGCGGATCATGGCACTCACCGGCTCGGGCTTGCCGCCATCCCAGGCGCCGGTCAGCTCGGCCTCGAACAACTCGAAGCCATGCCGGCCGATCTCGGCCAGCAAAGCGCCGCGATCACGGAAATGCCGGTAGGGCGCGGCCGGGGAGACGCCGATTTCGCGGGCGAGTTCGGCGAGGCTGAAGCCGCCCGGGCCGCGCTCGGCGATCATCGCCAGCGCCGCGTCGATCAGCGCCTGGCGCAGATTGCCGTGGTGGTAGCCCTCGCGCTTGCTGTGCCGGGACCAGCTCATCGCCCCCTCTGCCGCCGCCGAGGCGGGTTCAGCTCCGCGGCGGGGGCGGCGGCGGTACGGTGGCGACCGCGCTGGGGCGGGCGTTGATGCCGTCGAACCACGCCTGCAAATGCGGCGAGGCCTGCATCAGCGCCGCGCTCTCGGGGGCCCGGGGGAGGAAATTCACGAGGGGGAACAGCATGATGTCGGCGAGCGTGAAGCTGTCGCCGCCGAGATAGCGGTGCTTGGTCAGCTCCGCTTCCAGCATCGCGAACACCGGGGCGAGCTTCGGCACGGCAGCGTCGATGCGGGCACGATCGGGCGAGCCGTCGGGGGTGCCGGGGAAGAAGTAGCCGATGAGATACTGGCGCAGCAGGACGTTATCGACATGGGTCGTCACGGCCGACATCCACTGCTCACACATCGCGGCCGCCACGGGTTCGGCCGGGATCAGCTTGGGGCCGGGGAAAACCGCGTCGATATAACCGCAAATCGCGCGGGTCTCGAACAGCGCGACGTCGCCATGCCGCATCGCCGGGATCTTGCCGATGGGGGAGATCGCCTTGACCTCCGGCGAATGCGGGCGCACCGCGACGAGGTCATAACCGACGCCCTTTTCGTGGCACGCCATGCGCACCACGCGGACGAAGTTGCTCATCGGCGCGCCGATAATCTGCAAAGTGCTCATCCCGTCCCCCCCCTTTTGAGTGTCCGATCAGCCGCGATCCTGCTCGGGCGGCGCGCCCCCGATCGGGATTTCGCGCACCTCGATCGGCGCCGGCTCCTGATGCATCTGTTGCACCTCGGCCTCGTCAGGCGCATCGCTGTCCTGCACCTCGGAATGGTGGCGGCGATGCGGCTGGCCGCCCTGCTGCGGCTGACCTTGCTGCTGGGCGGCCTGGTTCATCGCGGTGACGATGCGGAAATAGTGCTCGGCGTATTGGAAATAGCTCTCCGCCATCACCCGATCGCCGGAACTGGTCGCGTCGCGGCCGAGCTGGAGATACTTCTCGAACAGCTGCTGCGAGGTGCCGCGGATGCGCAGGTCCGGCCCCTGGCTGTCGAACACGTGGTTGCGGTTGAGCGGCACATTGCCGCTGCCGCCACCCTGGTGACGCATGCCGCCGCCACCACCACCACCGCCGCCGCCTCCACCGCCGCCACCGCTACGATGCCCGCGTCCACGCATGCGTTTCATATTCATGTGATGTC
>CAIWAJ010000783.1:0-2383 GCA_903910565.1 uncultured Rhodospirillales bacterium | reverse complement strand
GGGCGACAAGCACCTCGTTCTGCACGCTGCGGGGAATGCCGGGGGTGTCGGGCACGGCCTGCGGGAAGTTGGCGAGGCGCTTGGGGGCTAGGCTCATCAGCCCCCAGTCGGACATGCCGTGATAGCCGCCCTCGAACTTCAGGATCTTCTCGCGCCCGCGATAGGCCCGCACCAGGCGCATCGCGTAGGCATCGGCCTCGGTGCCCGACGAGCAGAAGCGCACCTGCTCGGCGCAGGGGACGGCGCGGACGATCTCCTCGGAGAGGAGGATACCGTGCTCGTTGTTGGTGAAGAAGGTGGTGCCGCGACGGACCTGGGTTTCGACGGCCGCCGTCACGTCGGGGTGGCAATGGCCGATGAACATCGGGCCGGAGCCGAGGAGGTAGTCGACATATTCATTGCCGCTGACATCCCACACCCGCCCGGCGCGGCCCTCGGCGATGACGATCTCCATCGGCACGTTGCCAAAGGTGCCGCCGGGCAGCACGCGGCGGGCGATGGCGACGAGGTCCTGTTCGCGCTGGGAGGTGGGCATGGTGGGGTCCCTTGTGATGAGGGGGGAAACTCAACACCGGGAGAGGTTTGGCGCAAGGGGAAGGAAGGGCTTCTTTTTTGAAAAAAAGAAACAAAAAACTTTTCTCACTTTGGCTGGTACCACTTCGACCATCCCGGGATGGCCGCGCCAACGGCAACGAAGTCAGAAAAAGTTTTTTTGGTTCATTTTTGTTCACAAAAAGAACTGCTTCAAATCGCCACCCTTACCCCTAACTCGACCACACGATCCGACGGAATGCGAAAGAACTCGGTGGCCGACACCGAGTTGCGCGCCATCAGCAGGAACAGCCACATCCGCCACATCGACATTTTCGGCGCCGCCGCGGCGACCAGGGTTTCGCGGCCGAGGAAGTAGCTGGCCTGCATCGGGTCGACGGTGACGCCGGCGGCCTGGAGGCCGGCGAGTTCGCGGGGCAGGTTGGGGCTTTCCATGAAGCCGTAGCGGATCAGCACGCGATGAATGCCCGGCGCCAGCTCGGTGATCTCGGCGCGCTCGCCTGCGGCCACTTCGGGGACGTCGACGTTCTGCACGGTGACGAACAGCACCCGCTCATGCAGCACCTTGTTGTGCTTGAGGTTGTGCAGCAGGGCGCCGGGCACGTGGTCGGGGTTGCCGGTCATGAACACCGCCATGCCCGGCACGCGGATGGTGCGGGATTGCGGCAGGCGGGCGAGGAAGGAGGCGAGCGGCAGGCTGTCGGTTTTCCAGCGTTCGAGCAGGAGGACACGGCCGCGCTTCCAGGTGGTCATCAGGATGAAGATGGTGAGGCCCAGCACCAGCGGGACCCAGCCGCCCTCGACGATTTTCAGCGCGTTGGAGGCGAAGAAGGCGATGTCGATCACCATCAGGCCGCCGAAGCAGCCGAGCGCGGCCCAGCGCGACCAGTGATAGGTGCGGCGGAAGGCGACGATGGCGAGGATGGAGGTGGCGATGAAGGTGCCGGTGACGGCGATGCCGTAGGCGGAGGCCAGAGCATCGGAGCTGCGGAAGGCGGCGACGAGGAAGAGCACGCCGAGCAGCAGCGTCATGTTCACCTGGGGCAAATAGATCTGGCCCTCCTCGGTGGCGCTGGTGTGGCGCACGGTCAGGCGGGGCAGGAAGCCGAGCTGCATGCACTGGCGGGCCATCGAATAGGCGCCGGAGATCAGCGCCTGGCTGGCGATCACGGTGGCGACGGTGGCGAGCACCACCATGGGCAGGCGCAGCCATTCCGGGCAGAGCAGGAAGAAGGGGTTGCTGAGGGTCGCGGGGTCACTCAGTACCAAGGCGCCCTGGCCGAAATAGTTGAGGAGCAGGCAGGGCAGCACGAGGAACAGCCAGGCGAGCTGGATCGGGCGGCGGCCGAAATGCCCCATGTCGGCATAGAGCGCCTCGGCGCCGGTGACGCACAGCACGACCGAGCCGAGCACGAGGAAGGCGAGGTAGCCGTGGCGGAACAGCACCGCGATGCCGTAAGTCGGCGAAATTGCCAGCAGCACCTCGGGGTTGCCGATGATCGCCTTGGCGCCGAGCAGGCCGATGACGGCGAACCACAGGATCATGATCGGGCCGAACAGCCGGCCGATGGTCGCGGTGCCGCGGTATTGCACCAGGAACAAGCCGAGGATGATGACCACCGAGAGCGGCAACACGAATTCCTGGAAGCGCGGGGCGGCGATCTCCAGGCCCTCCACGGCGGACAGAACCGAGATGGCGGGGGTGATCATGCCGTCGCCGAAGAACAGGCCGGCACCGCAAATGCCGATGAGGGCGAGCACGCGCGTCATCTTCGGGCCGGTGGCGCCGCGCTGGGCGAGGGTCATCAGCGCGAGGATGCCGCCTTCGCCC